>JAHJKV010000428.1 GCA_018822065.1 Pseudomonadota bacterium | reverse complement strand
GAACCATCGGTCGGTCAACTCATGTGCTACATAACTCGGTCATATGATGTGCTCGCGACATTGTCTAGATTTTTTATAGACATCAGCAAAAGCTTGATTTAAGCTGAGAGATGCAGTGGTCTAAAGTATCAGCGGAAGAAAGCAGTTCAGTTGATGATGACTGCTTGGAGACTCGGGTGCGGGTGGTGCAATGAAAGTAATGCTTCTGGTAATGTCGTTCATGTTGGCGTTGACGGTGTTTGCAAGCTTTGCGAGCAACACTGCTGCTGATCGTGAGCGTATGGCGGCGCGGGTTGAGCTGGCGAAAGGCTATGCTGACGGCCAGCCCCTGGAGCGTATCGAGCAGTTTGAGGTCAAGGACTTTGAGCCTGACGAGCTCTTCATCGACCTTGATGGCAATCTGGCAACAACACTGGCCATCGGTTCCCTGGCCAAATAACCCCCCCCTTCAACAGTCCACCAACGCCGGACACCCAGTCCGGTTTCTGGTCCCCAGCCCACCAGTCAGGCTGGTTCGTGTCCCTTGGCCTCAGATAAACTTGCCCTCGGGGTTCACAGGCTCGTACGAGCCGTTGTCGTAGGTGAGCCACTTCTTCGGTGCTCCATAAGTAAACATACTAATTCACCTCGTTGATACGTGGGTTTTTGAAAAGAGGCGGAGCCCTGCGGCCCCGCCTGGGGTAAGGATTACTCTGTTCCGGTTTTGTTTATGTCCGGCTGACCAACCTCTTGACCGGGCTGTCTGGCGCCCATGCCTGTCGGCGCCATGGCCAGGGCCTGACGCTGCTGGCGAACGACCTCCACTTCCTGGGCGGGTCGCATGTAGTCGCTCGGAGTGCCGAAAAGTTCGGCTGCGTGTCGTGCGATGCGGTCGGTCTCGAAGTTGTCCATCATCTGGTACGGGTCGCTTGTGCCAACAAAGGGGCTCAGGTATTGCACGGCCAGGGCCAAGGCCTGGGCTTCGTATTGCCGCTGGGCTCGGGCAATGGGCGACAGGTAGTCCACTTCCAACTCGGACCGCCGGAGTCCCTGGGGCAGGGGCGGCAGTTCGCCCGCCCGGACCATGATGTTGAAGACGCGATGGATGAGCGGGCCAAGAAACTCGGTCTGCATCCGTCCCAGCACCGGGCCGAGCACGCGCATCTTCTCGCTCTGGCGGATGAGCGTCTCGGTGGCGGTCATGTGGGGCGCGCTTTCGGGCTGTAGCTGGTCCGTGAGGAAGATACGCCGGATGGACTGCCTGCGGCCCTCCATCATGGTCTCGGTGGCCCGCAAATCCACGGTGACCGGCAGGGCCTCGATGCGGTCGCGGCTTCCGGCCCGGTAGTATGAAAGACCGCCCGGTCCGGAATGGATGGGGCCAAGGAAGCCGTCGTCCGGCACCATGAGTGGCGGGTCGCTCATCTTTTCCGCGGCCATGAGCGCGGTCCGGCTCATGGCGTTCAGCACGCGCACGTCGGACAAGGCCGTAAGACCCGGTCCACGCCCGTAGATCTCGCCCGATGCCTTGGCCCAGCGCGGCACCATATACGGCATTTCCAGGTATCCCGACTCCTCCAACAGATGCTTGGAGTCGGTCTCCAGGTACAAGCAGGCCCAGGGGAAGTCCCGGCTGGTGAAGCCGAAGGGGTCGCGGTCCGTGCGCGGGAACACCGCATGCACGATCTCCACCTTTTCCTCAGGCTTCTCCTCGGCCAGGGTGCGCACTTTCTCAGAGCAGTCGTCGCCCCATTCCTGAAAGGCCTGGCGTGCGGTCAGTTCATAGCGCCGGAACACGGTGTCCACCATTCCCCGGTTGTTCTCTGCCACGTAGATTTCGCCCAAGGGCCGGGCCGAGAAGCGGACCACGCAGTCCGCGTCCGCCTCCACGTACATGACCGAGGTGCCGAAAAGGGTCACGTCCAGGTAGAGTTCGTGGACATAGGTCTGAAAACCCGTGTCCTCGTCGTTAAAGAGCCGCACGATGCGGTCCCGCACCTCCTGAAGATAGGCCCGAACCTCCCGCTGGTCCCCGGTTTCCTTGTTCCGTGCCCTGATGTTGAACCAGGGCAGGGCAGGGTTGGTCAGCAGACCACCGAGGCTGGAGGCCAGGATGTCCAGGGCATGGGTCGGGGTGGAGTCGAAGATGAGCTCATCCCCGGCCCTGCGCCAGCTGGAGCTGGAGCCAAAGGAGTTTTTGCGCGGCATGATGTAGTCTGCGATCTCCTCCCAGACACCTTCCCAGGGTGGCGTGCCTCTTCCATGTTGCCGAGTCTCGAAGAGACCCATTCGATCAGTTCCTGTTCTCGATTGATGTTCATTTTCATTCTCCCAGTTTGGCTTTCAGTCCGGTGTGACCAACATCCGCCGAGCCGAACAGTCCGGCCCCGCTGGTGGCGAGGGTTGAACTCTGTCGTTTCGCCGTATTTCGTTGCGTTTGTTCCAGTTCGCGGGCGTCTTCACGTTGTTCAATCTTTCGCTGGCGTCGTTCTTCCGCCTCTTTGCGCTGTTGGTCTGCTCGCTGGGTCACGAGATCGTTTGCTCCAGTCTGCTGTCGCTGTTGTCGTTTCATGAGTGATGAGCCGATATTTGCGATCGTGGATACGAT
>JAHJKV010000427.1 GCA_018822065.1 Pseudomonadota bacterium | reverse complement strand
CTGTCAAACATGTCCATCAAACGGCCTTTGCCTGAAAGGTCAACGCTCATGCGAAAATCCACGAATACCAACGGTTCCCAACCGGACAGCAATGTACCCCGACCCCAAGTAGTGCAGACTCGCGGGGGCGAGGGAGCGTAGTTGGGACTTAAACGATGAATACATCCAGAACCTCCAGGTTCGGCAGTATCTCCGTTGGGCATAGTCGGTGGTCTTGGGTAGGCCAGGGGCTGGGGGCTCAGACGGGATGAGGTAGCAAGGATTCATGAATCCGCAAACGATCGTTGTCAAGCGCTTTAGCGTGATAATTCGGCCTGTCCCGAAGACAATCCGGGCAGATTCCAGCCCCATGGCAGATACGCGTGCACTCAGTGCAACACACAGGTTTCAGCTGGTCTTGGTGCCGGAATAGGTCACGCTCTTCTTGTCCATGGTGTAGAAGCCTCCCCGGTTCATGCCCACCCGACGGCCGCAGGAGCAGTAGAGTCCGTCGGCGCGTATCTCGGCCCCGAAATATTTATCGATGCGCTCCTTATGGCAGCGATGCACCTCTCCGGGGCCGATCTTATGGTAGCGAATGAGTTTCTTGCGGCAGGCACCGCACTTGAAGATGAGCATGTCTCTTCTGTCCCGCTCGGTCAGGGATGAAGGCGCTTCATTTCCTTGCGCAGATAGAGTAGCCGTTCGTCAGAATGGGGATGAGTGCTGAAATATTGAGCAAAATGGGTGCGCCCGTCCATCTCGCTGATCCGCTCCATGAAGGCGATGCCACCAGAGAGATCGAAACCAGCCCGGTCCAGCATATCCAAGGCGTAGAGGTCGGCGTCCTTTTCCTGGTGGCGCGAATAGCCAAGGCTCATCAGGCCCACGCCATCCATGAGCAGCTGCTCCGCTCCGGTCTGTTGCCCGCTGAGCAAGAGGCTGATCAGCTGCACAGCATACCCGACACCCATGCCCCGCAGGTGATCGCGGTTGTGGAAATGCCCCAGTTCGTGAGCCAGAACAAAGGCCACCTCGTTGTCGGATTGCACGTTGTCCAGCAGGCCGGTGAAGAGCACAATGGTCCCACCCGGCAAGGCCAGGGCATTAAACATTTCGTCTTCAATGACCAGAGGCAGATAGTTCAGACGCAGGTCATCCTCGGAGAGGGAGGGCTTCAACTGGTCGAGGATACGGTTTATTTGGGTTGCCCGCTCGTTGTGCAGGGCATCCACCGCCAGTTCCTCGCGCAAATCATCACCCATGGACCGCTCCCAGGCCGCAGGCACGTAGGGGGCTGCTGCTCCCACCATCAAGACGATGACCAGAAAGAGCGCGGGCAGTACCACAAAAAGCCCACCGAGCATGAGCAGCACCGAACGCAGGGGCATTCTTTGGGAAACATTCACATTTTCCGAAAGCGAAACCGGCTTGTAACCCATGTCACTTCTCGTAGGTAATGGCCGTGCCGTAGGCCATGACCTCGACGCTACCGATGGCATAGCGCTGCCCCGCACTGATGAACAGGTTGGAATTTTCAACCCGGACATTGACGAGGAGGTCCGCCCCCTTGGCCTGCTCGCGCATGCGCAGAAGCGCCTCGCGCCGGGCACGGTCCACCAGGGATTCATAGGCGCGAATCTCACCGCCGAATATACTGATGATGCTGCCCATCAGCCGCTTGAAAAAGTCCGTGGAGATGGAGGCCATGCCCACCACCAGCCGAACCTCCTGCACCGCCTTTCTGGTTTCACCTTTCTTGCCTATGGAGACCACAGGGAGCCCCACGCCAGCCTGCTCACGCTGGATGATGGAGCGGTAATGTCTCCGTTCGATCCAGGAACCGACAATGAGGCCGATGGCCAGGGCCAGAAGAAACAACCCCGAGTTGCCGTACTCAAAGAAGAACAGAAACACCTGCCCCCAGAAATCCGATCCGAATTCCACTGCCGCCCCCTATTCCACACTAACCGCAGTGCCATACGCGTATAGTTCGGAAGCGCCTAGGGCCACGGAACTGGTGGCATAGCGCACATTGACCACTGCATTGGCCCCCATTGCCTCGGCCTGGGCCTCCAGGCGCTGCAGGGCAACCTCGTTCGTCGAGTACAGCAGCTTGGTGTACCCCTTGAGTTCGCCGCCCCACAGGCTCTTGAGCATCGCCCCGATGTCGACAAACACATTTCTGGCCCGAACAGTGCTGCCCGTGACCAGCCCATAGTGCTCTACTATTTTCATCCCAGGGATTGTCTCCAGATTCGAGATAAACACCAGCGTGGACCTCCGTTGCTGTCTGATTCGATGACCCTAAACAACAATACGCGAATCGATACGTAGCCCACCCCCGACACCAACGCAACCATGAAAAATAAATGCGTGGCGAGGTGTTGACAAATCCCCGTCCGAGCTTAGATTCACCACCAACGACCTGGTCGGGCTCGATGCCCGGTTTTCTTTCATCAAGGAGTGGAGATGCAGCTCAAACCTCTGGGAAATCGCGTGATCATCAAACGTCTGGCCGAGGAAGTCACCTCCTCCGGCGGGATCATCATTCCCGATTCTGCCAAGGAAAAGCCCCTGCGCGGCGAAGTACTCGCCACCGGCCCCGGCAAGGACGACGTGAAAATGACCGTGAAACAGGGCAACACCGTGCTCTTTGCCAAGTATGCTGGCAGTGAAATTTCCATCGACGGCGACGACCTGATCATCATGAGCGAGGACGACATCCTCGCCATCCTCAGCTAACCCAACCAAACTTTTCAGGACTACCATCCATGCCCAACGCAAAAATTATTGAATTTCAGGAAGAAGCCCGCCAGGGCTTGAAACGCGGCGTCAACATTCTCGCCGACGCCGTCAAGGTCACCCTTGGCCCCAAAGGACGCAATGTGCTCCTGGACAAGGGCTGGACACCGTCCATCACCAAGGACGGTGTGACCGTCGCCAAGGAGATCGACCTCGAAGACAAGTTCGAGAACATGGGCGCCCAGATGGTCAAAGAAGTCGCGAGCAAGACCAACGACATCGCAGGCGACGGCACCACCACCGCCACGGTGCTGGCCCAGGCCATCTTCAACAAGGGCGTGGGGCTCATCGCGGCCGGACGCAATCCCATGGCCGTCAAGCTCGGCATCGACAAAGCTGTGGCCATCGTCGTGGCCGAACTGGACAAGATCGCCACGCCCATCAAGGGCTCCAAGGAAATCGCGCAGATCGCCACCATCTCCTCCAACAGCGACACCACCATCGGCGACATGATCGCCGAGGCCATGGACAAGATCGGCGTCAACGGCGTCATCACCCTCGAAGAGGGCCAGACCACGGAGACCAGACTTGAGGTGACCGAAGGTCTCTCCATCGCCCGCGGCTATCTCTCCCCCCACTTCATCACCAACCAGGAAAAGATGTGCTGCGAGTTGGAAGACCCGCTCTTGCTCATCACGGACAAAAAGATTTCCAACATGCGCGAGATCCTGCCTGTTCTGGAACAGGTGGTGAAGATGAAGCGTCCCCTGCTGATCATCGCCGACGCCCTGGAAGGCGAAGCCTTGTCCACTCTTGTGATGAACAAGCTCCGCGGTTCCCTGAACGTGGCCGCCATCAACGCCCCCGGCTTTGGCGATGCCAAGAAGGCCCAACTGCAGGACATCGCCATCCTCACCGGCGCGACCCTGATCTCCGACGACATGGGTCTGTCCCTGGACAAAGCCACGGTCAACGACCTGGGCAACGCCAAGCGCGTGGTCATCGAAAAGGAGACCACCGTGGTGGTGGACGGTAACGGAGACAAGGAACTCATCAAGAGCCGCATCAAGCAGCTGGAAGCCGAGATCGCGTCCTCCACCGCCGCCTACAGCACCGAAAAGCTCTCCGACCGACTGTCCAAGTTCGTGGGCGGCATTGCCGTGATCCATGTCGGCGGCCCCACGGAAATCGCCATGAAGGAACGGCGCGACCGCGTGGAAGATGCCCTGCACGCTACCCGGGCCGCCGTGGAAGAAGGGATCATCCCCGGTGGCGGCGCAGCCTTTGTCCGTTGCGTGCTGGCCCTGGAGAAGGTCAAACCGGCCAATGACGACGAGGCGGCTGGCCTGTCCATCGTCAAGAGCGCCATCGAAGTCCCCCTCAAGCTCATCGCCCAGAACGCCGGTTTCGAAGGTTCCATTGTGGTCGAGAAGGTCAAAACCGGTAAAGTCGGCTTCGGCTTCAACGCTGCCACCGGAGAATTCGAGGACCTGATCAAGGCCGGGATCATCGACCCCAAAAAGGTCGCCCGCATCGCCCTGCAAAACGCCGCCTCGGTGTCAGGCCTTTTGCTCACCACCGAATGCGCCATGGCCAGCAGCTAGACCACGCCCCACACATATGTATCAAGGGCCGGGAATTCTTCCCGGCCTTTGCTTTCTCATAAAAAACACTGGCACATACACACGAAATACTGGTACATGTATGGACATGTTATTTAAACGACGCATACCGCTGCATATCACCCTGCTCTCCCTGATCGCCTTGCTTCTGCTCGCGGTCATCATCACCCTGGCCCTGTACAACTATAAAAAGAGCTCGGACGCAGCGGTCGAGATCGCCGAAAATCTGCTCACCCATGTCAACGGCAAGGTCCTGGGCGAGATAGACAAACTCTTCCAGCCGGTCCTGGCCCTCGGCAACCGGATCTCGGAACTGCCCGACCTATCTAGCAAGCCAGACCTGGTTTCCCACCCTGCCACCTGGTATTTCATCAAGACGCTCGAATCCTACCCCCATATCTACTCCGTCTACATCGGCTATGCCGACGGTGACTTCTACCAGATCATCCAGATTCCAGAGGGGGACGTGGAGCGATGCACCCAATTGGGTGCAACCATGGACACCCGATACGCCCTGCGGCGAATACTGGAGAACGTCGCCCACCAGAAAGTCGAGATCTGGAAATTTCTGGACGCCAGCCTGCGGACAACCGGTTCCAAGATCGTGCCCGAAGCGCACTACGACCCACGGGAACGGCCCTGGTACAAGCAAGGCGCGGTTGTTGAGGGTCTCGTCTGGACCGCCCCCTACGTCTTCACCTCCAACAATTCCCTGGGCCTGACCGCGGCCCGGCGCTTCGATGGCCCGATCTCCGGCGTTTTCGGAGCCGACGTCACCCTGAAGTCGGTTTCCGAATTTATCGCCAGACAGGAGATCGGGAGATCCGGTCTGGGATTCATCTTCGATGCTTCCGGGACGCTGCTAGCCCATCCAGACCCCAAGGTCGGCACCCGGGAAGTGAACGTGAACGGGGAAAAAATGAGCGCCCCTGCCCGGATCGAAGACCTGAACGATCCGGCCATCAAAAAACTATTCGACCTGTTCAGTTCCAGAAACTTCTTCGGGCCGTTGAACTTCGAAGTGGACGGCATACCCTACATCGCCAGGATCACCCCGGTTCCCGGTAGCGACATCGGCAACGGATACATCGGCGTGCTTGCCCCACGAGGCGACTTCACCGGCACCATGGAAAAGACCAAAAACGAAAACCTCCTCTTTGCCCTCATCGTCCTGGGCCTCACGCTGCCCGTGGTGGCACTCATCGCACGCGCCATTTCCCAATCCCTCAGCCAACTCTCCCAGGAGTCCGACGAAATCCGCCAGTTCAACTTGGAAGAACGTGTCGAGGTAAAGTCGATCATCACCGAGATCAACAACCTGGCCCGATCCATCGGAACCATGAAGGGTGCCTTGCGCACCTTTGGTCAGTATGTCCCCAAAGGGATTGTCCGCCAGATCGTCCAGTACAAACTGGTCCCCCACCTCGGCGGCCAGCGCCAACCCCTGACCCTGCTCTTCACGGATATAGCGGACTTCACCTCCATCTCCGAAACCATGGAACCTGAAGCGCTCATGCTCCAGGCCTCGGAGTACTTCCAGCAAATTGGAAGCGTGATCACAGCAAACGGCGGCACCATCGACAAATTCATCGGCGACGCGGTGATGGCCTTCTGGAACGCACCACAGGAGGATCCAAACCATGTCCTCCACGCCTGTACTGCGGCCATGGCCGCTGCCCAGGCGAGCAATACCCTGAATGACACCTGGCGCGTACAGGGCAAGCATCCCTTCTTCACCCGGATCGGGCTGCACACCGGCGAGTGCATCGTCGGCAACGTGGGCTCCTCGGACCGCATGAACTATACGGCCATGGGCGACAACGTGAATATGGCCTCGCGCCTGGAGGGACTGAACAAATATTTCGGCACCCAGATTCTGGTCAGCCAGGCCGTGCGCGACCAGGTTGCCGAGGACTTTCTCTTCCGTCCTGCTGGCCGCGTGATCCCCAAGGGGTCCGCCGTTCCCATGAGCATCTTCACCCTCGACGGTTCGATGCCGGGCAAAAATTTGCCTGCACCCGTGACCGACGCAGCTCAGGAGACGGCCCGTAAATGGAGGGTGGCATACGACCTTTTCATGGCCCGTAGGTTTGAAGACGCGGCAACAGCCCTCGAGCCCCTGTGCGGAACGTGCCCCGAGGACGGTCTGCTCCGCGCTTACCTGGACCGCGCCCGACACTACGTCACCACCACCCCCCCTGCGGACTGGAACGGGGTTGAGACCTTCAGCACCAAATAGGCCGAACATGAAACGCATCCTCGCCTGCATACTGCTCCTGCTACCGCTCCTGGTCCCGGTTTCATCATCGGCCCAGGCCCAAGAGGACGGCTCAATCACCTTGCTCACCTCCGAGGTTCGCCAGGACTGCCTGGCCGAGGTCCGCTACTTGGCTGGAGTGTTCTCGGTGCTGCACTCTGAAGCGAAGGTCCATATCCAGAGCGTGAACGAAAACGAACTGGTGCGACAGGTCCAAACGCTGATTGAAGCCGGAAAGACACCGGACATGGTGAACGCAGGCAGCGACCTCCTTGTCGCTCTTGGGGAAAAAGGTCTGCTGGATACTGCCATGGCCGGACAAACCATTGATCGCATCGGCAGAAGCCGCTTCTACACGGGGGCCCTGAACATGCTTTCCCTGTCGGGACAGAATGGATTCTACGGTATTCCCTACCACGGCTGGGTCCAGGGAATCTGGTACCGGGCCGACTGGTTTGAAGAAGCTGGCCTGAAGCCGCCCACAACCTGGACCGCAATCCTCAAGGCAGCGGAACACTTCACCAACCCGGAACAGGGCATCTATGGGATCCTGACCGGTACAGACGCGGAACAGTATTCCGAGCAGTGCTTCACCCAGTTGGCCCTGGCCAACGACGCGCTCATGTTCACCCCGGACGGCGACCTCATCTTTGACTCCCCGGCCATGGTCGAAACCCTGGAATACTACGTCAAGCTCGCCCGGCTCACTCCGCCCGGCCCCCAAACCTGGCGTGCTCGAGATTTCTATTTCCAGGGCAAACTGGCCATGTTCTTTTACTCCACCTTCATCATGGACGATCTGGCCCTTCCAGGTGTGGCCCAAGATTCCCTAGGCGGTGAGCATTTTCCGGAGCTTGCAGGCACTCCCTTTGACCCGGAACTGGCCCGGAACACGCGCCTGGCCCCCCTGCTGACCAGACAAACCCCGGCCAGCTATGGCATTATCAACGGATTTGCCATCATGAAACAGAATGACCCGAAAAAACAGGAGACGATCCAGGCCTTCCTGGACTTCCTCTTCGAAACCGCCCAGTACGTGGAGTGGGTGCACATGGCTCCAGGTGGCATGATGCCCGTCCTGCGCAACATCGACGACTCCGACTCCTTCATGCACGACCCCAAAGGCGTGTTCCGCCGCTATGGCCGCCCCAAGATCATCGAGATCATCTCCGGCCTGGAAAGCATCCAGAACTTCGGCATGGTCCAGGGTACGCGTCACCCCCTGGCTTCGATTTACTATGCAGAGAAGGTCATCCCACGCATGATCCACAAGGCGGTGTTTGAAAACGTTTCCGCCGCCCAGGCCGTGACCTGGGCCGCCCAAGAAATGCGCCGCATCGCCGCTGAGCAATAGCCATCTCGCCGTGGGGGCTCCGCAGAAAGAGCAAAGGCCGGGCTGATGCCCGGCCTTTTTTACATGCCAAAAATGCTCAGGCTGTTTCAGATCATTGCTTGTCACAATCCGCAGCAAAACAATAATTGCCCCGGCTGTCCTTCTTGACCT
>JAHJKV010000426.1 GCA_018822065.1 Pseudomonadota bacterium | reverse complement strand
TCCATGCCGGGCTTTGGGCGGCCAAGGCTCCCTTTGTCTTTGTGGCCCCCTGCGACATGCCGTTTTTGCAGCCAGGACTGGTCCAGGCACTGCTGGCCGAGGTGGATGGCGGAGCCGACGTGGTCATTCCCCTGAAGGAGAATGGGCGCATGGAGCC
This sequence comes from Pseudomonadota bacterium, assembly GCA_018822065.1. Lineage (GTDB taxonomy): Bacteria > Desulfobacterota > Desulfovibrionia > Desulfovibrionales > Desulfovibrionaceae > JAHJKV01. Next base: position 1,981 of record JAHJKV010000426.1, on the reverse strand, counting down.
CTTGTGCGCGGTCTATTCCAAGGCCTGTCTGCCGCATATCCAGGTGCAGCTTGCGGATGGAGACTGCAAGATCATACGATTTTTTGATAAGATCCGGGTTCGGACCGTGCCGGTCGCCCGGTTACGGGTGGCCGATCCCGACCTGCTTTCCTTCGTCAATCTCAACACTCCGGACGAACTGGCCCAGGCACGCGCCCTTGCAACGTCCAGGAGGGTGTGAGGATGAGAGTCGGACGGTGTGAGAGCAAGGACAAGAAGGGGCGTGTTGCCCCTGGTCGCCACTCTTCCCTATGGTATAAGACGCTGCTCAAGTCTATCCGAGATGTATACGGCGGGAGGGAAGTCATGGATGCCTATAATTATGATATAGTGGAATATTCCACCGGTGGATTCGCTCCGACACCCATCCGGTCCATTCGTGAGGTTCCATTGACCATCCGGCTGAACGGGCACGAGGTGGTAACCCTGCTGTGTACGGGCAAATATCCGGAATACCTTGCCATCGGGTTTCTCAAGTCCGACGCGTTTCTGACCAGTCCGGACCAGATCACGGATTTCGTGATCCGCGAGGAGGGGGGGCGGATCATCGCCGAAGTCGAGACCTGCCACGATCCCTGGAAAGGGCGGCTCATGGAGCGATCCATCACCTCGGGCTGCGGCAAGGGCACCAACTTCGGTCGCAACGTCTCCACCATTTCCAGACGGCGCATCGGCGGAGAAATTACGGTCAAGCCCCAGCAGATTCTTGATCTGGTGGAGGAATTACACCGGCGCAGTACGCTGTACAACTCGACGCGGGGCTGTCATAATTCCTCCTTGTGCGTCCCGGACGAGATGCTCATCTTTCGCGAAGACATCGGGCGGCACAACGCCATCGACATGATCTGCGGCGAGTGCTTCCTCAATAACGAGTCCGTGAACGACAAGATGATCGTCTCCACCGGTAGGGTGGCCTCGGAGATTTTGCTCAAGGTGGCGCGCATCGGCATCCCGATCCTGGTCTCCACGGCAGTGGCCACCAGTTTTTCGGTGGAACTGGCCCGGCAGATCGGCATCACTTTGGTGGGCAACGTCAAGAACGGAAAATTCTGGGTCTACAACGACCAGCAGCGACGCATACAAATCTAAGGCGAAACAGCATGCACGGCAGGGTGATTGAGGACAGGGCAGGGGCATTGCAGACGCTGCTCGGTCATGCCCGACCCGGAGCGGTGCGGCGACTCCCACCGGCAGAGGCAATCGGCCTGGTCCTTGCCGACGAGGTCTGCGCCGCCTGTGCCGTACCCGAGGTTGCCTCCTCCATGCGCGATGGATATGCCCTGCGTGCAAGCGACATCGCTTCGGCAACGACGCGGTCCCCGGTGACGCTCCCCCTGGGCGGCTGCCTGCCTGCGGAAACAGAATTGCCGGAACCATTGGGTGATGGGCGAACGATTCGGGTGCTCACGGGAGCCCCTCTGCCCCCTGGGGCGGATTGCGTGGTGGCGGATGAGCGGGTCTCTCTGATTTCTGACGGGGTGGTCTTCGTTGCGCATACATCACCAGGGCGTCACGTTCGGCCCGCGGGCATGGATCTTCCCCTTGGGACGCGGATCGTCGGGGCCGGGGAGCGGGTCACCCCGCAACTGGCCGCGATTCTGGTCCGGGCTCGGCTGGTTCAGGTTCCTGTTTTTCCCTCCCCCACTGCCGCCGCCTTTTCAATCGGCAACGAGCTTGCCGACCCCTATGTTCCAAGCGCAGACGGGCGCATGCCAGCGGACAATCTGGTCATGACCACCGGGCTGTTGGGGCAGGCAGGGCTGGAGACGCTTCGGCGTGCTGTCCTGCCGGACAGGGTCCAGGACGTTGTTGCCGCACTGACCCGTGAACCGTACCCCGATCTCATCGTGACCACCGGAGGAACTGGGCGCAGCGAACGGGACGTGGCCCGGACCGGGGCGGAACTGGCCGGGTTCACGCCACTGTTCGGCTCCGTGGATAT
>JAHJKV010000425.1 GCA_018822065.1 Pseudomonadota bacterium | reverse complement strand
CGAGGATTTCCACGCGAATTGATCCAGTCGCTGCGGAAGGAATAGTAGCCCTCCACCTGTCCTTCGGTCTCAAACGAGCCGCCACCGGCGCACAACCTCGCCCGAACCTTGGGCACTCGAGCAAAGGGCTCCTCAACATCCTTTCCAAACCGGGGACTGCCGACCCCGGTCTCCAGCCACAAGGGATTGACTCCATAGGTGCCGGAAAGATCCAGTATCCACCGAGGCGGAACCATGTCCTTGCGCTTGGCAAGAGAGATAGCGGCACGCCCGACCCCAAGCTCACGAGCCAAGTCGGACTGGGTATCAAGCCCAATCTCCGTCTGTACTCGCTCGAAAAATGCCTGGAATCCGTCCCGTCTCATATCTGATCCTTTGTTGGCGATTTGTCTCGCCATTGATGCCATTGTTTATCTTAGGCCAATTTATTTGTCAACTATAAATTTACAATCCTTCTTGAACCCTAAAAATATTTACAATTAGACTGACCTTACGTACACAGAGATAGTAGGAAAACAGGCAAAACTGCGAGGGCGAACATGGTCACGAGCAACATTTTACTTGAAACCGGCACCAATGAACTGGAACTTGTCGAATTTTATATAGATGAAATCCATGAGGAAACCGGCGAGACCAGTCGCAATTTTTATGGCATGAACGTGGCCAAGGTTTTGGAGATCGTCCGGATGCCGAGCGGCGTGGCACCCATGCCCGATCTGCCTACCCCTGCGGTCCTTGGTGCCTTCGACCAGCGGGGTAGACTTATCCCCCTCATAGATCTTGCCATCTGGTTGAACAAGCAGACCGTGGAAAACTACGATCCCCGAGTCATCATCTGCGAATTCAACCGCAACACCACCGCGTTCATGGTCTGCGGCGTCACCCGCATCCACCGTCTACGCTGGGACGAGATCGACCCCCCCGAGCCCCACGTGGCTGCCATGACCAACAACAACATCACCGGCGTCGTCCGGATGCACGACCACCTGATGCTTGTGCTCGACATGGAAAAGATTGTCGGTGACATCAATCCTGACAGCCGTATGCATCTTGTTGAAACCGACTGGGTCCGGGACATGGAACTCGACAAGACCTATCGCGCGATCATTGCCGACGACTCCGCAGCCATCCGCAACACCATGTGTACAGTGCTGGAACAGGCCGGTTTTCTGGTAACCAAGACCTCAAACGGGCAAGAGGCCTGGGATAAGATGCTTTCCATCAAAAAAAGGATGGCCAAGGAGGAGCGGGAACTCACGGCCTATGTGGATGTGGTCGTCACGGACATCGAGATGCCCGCCATGGATGGGCACACTCTCTGCAAGAACATCAAGGAAGACGCACAACTGCGTCATGTCCCCGTGCTGCTCTTTTCCTCGCTGATAACGGACAAGCTCACCCACAAGGGAGAATCCGTCGGGGCTGACGCGCAGATATCCAAACCGGAAATCGGCAAAGTGGCTGAAAAGGCCTATGAACTCATCAAGCACTACCAGGACTTGGCCACGGAACGGGCCGAATCTCACGCATAGCCGCCCACGGTTCGACCAATCGAAAAAGCCCGCATGATGCGGGCTTTTTCGTGGCAGGCTTCGCGTTCAGATGCGTCAGACGTACTCCTTGTAATCCCGTCCGCCCGATATCAGCTTGAAGTCCACTTCAAGGGCAGAAAGGTTGACGTCCTGGACCTTCACCCGCACCTTCTGTCCCAAGCGATAGGCCTTGCCCGTACGTTCGCCCACCAGCAGTTCGCGGTCGCGGAAATAGGCGTAATAATCGTCGCTTAAGGTTGCGAGCCGGACCATGCCCTCCACGGGTATCTCTTGCAGTTCCACCCGGAAGCCATATTCTGCGATGGAAGAAAGTACGCCGTCGAACTCCTCCCCCAGGTGGTCGAGAAGATAGAGGCAGGCCACACGCCGGTCCATTTCACGCTCTGCCTCCATGGCCTTGCGTTCGCAGACATAGAGCCGATCGGCCACATCCTTGAGCTTGCCCTGCCCGGGTACGGGCAGGCTGGTGTCGCCAAGGGACATTTTGAGCAGCCGGTGAACCACCAGGTCGGCGTAGCGTCGGATAGGCGAGGTGAAATGGCAGTAACAATCCGAGGCTAGGCCGAAATGCCCTTCGTCCTCCGGGGAATAGCGGGCCTGCTTCATGCACCTTAGAAGCATACGGTTGACCAGAAACTCCAGGTCCGTACCCTTGACTTGGGAAATGAGCCCCTGCAACGCGCTCACATCGGTCTCGGTCGGTATCTGGATGGATTGCCCCGTCTTGCGGAGCACCTTGTAGAGCGTCTCGAGCTTCTCGGCATCCGCCTCTGGGTGGATGCGGTAGAGGCAGGCCGGGCCGTTCGCGGCCAGATACCGGGCCACCGCCTCGTTGGCCGCGACCATGAATTCCTCAATGATCCGGTTGGCGTAGTGCATCCGCTTGTGGCGGACCGAGACCACCTTGCCCTTATCGTCGATGCGTACCTCGGCCTCGGGCAATTCGAAATCCAGGCTGCCGCGCCGGGTGCGCTGCTCGGTGAGGGCTCGGGCCAACTCAAGAGCCGTGTCGAGCATGCCGATGACGTGGGCGATGGAAGCGCGCGTCTCCTCATCCCGGTCCAGCACGGCCAGCTTGACCTGCCCGTAGGTGAGCCGTGCCTTGGAATTGATCACCGCCGGGAAGAACGCTGTTTCTCGCGGCTCGCCCCCCCGCGTGAACTGGATACGGGCGACCATGGCCAGCCGGTCCACGCCGGGATTCAGGCTGCACAGCCCGTTGCTGAGCTTTTCAGGGAACATGGGCTCCACAGACAGGGGAAAATAATAGGAATTGCCACGCTCATAGGCCTCCCGGTCCAGCGGGGAACCGAGGTCCACGTAATTACTGACATCCGCGATGGCCACATGCAGGACCCAGCCACTCTTGGTGCGCTCAACGTGCACGGCATCGTCGAAGTCTCGGGCATCCCGGCCATCGATGGTCACCAGGCCCAGGTCACGCAGGTCATGCCGCCCCGTCAGGTCATCGGGTCG
>JAHJKV010000424.1 GCA_018822065.1 Pseudomonadota bacterium | reverse complement strand
TCATATCGAGGACGGGGTGGAGCAGGGCCGTTTCCTTTTGGAAGAGACCCGGACCACAGCGGATTTCAAAGAGGGGGACTGGGTCAAGGTCGTGGTGGACCAGGTGGGCAGCGACAAGGCCCGTGTTCGCTTCGGTACCATGAAAGGCATTATCCCCGTTGCCAGCGTTTCCTGGTGCCGCAAACCCAACCCTGCAACCGCGCCGGACTATGTTCCGGCCGTCACTGACGTTCGCAAGGTGCTGAATAACGGCGACATTGTCTATGCCTCCATCACAACTCCTCCGGAGAAAGAGGGAGATGCCTGGACCCTGAATCTGGAAATCATGCCCAAGGTGCAGGGGGCCATCGTCTCCATTGACCCGACCAATGGCGAGGTCCTGGCGCTTTCCGGCGGCTACAGCTACCAGAACAGCGAATTCAACCGAGCTACCCAGGCCAAGCGCCAGCCCGGTTCGGCCTTCAAGCCCATCGTCTATTCCGCAGCTATCGATGCAGGAATGACCCCGGCCACACTCATGCAGGACACGCCCATTGTGTTTGAAAACTCCGACGGTACCCTGTGGCGTCCGGAGAACTATGAAAACTCCTTCTACGGCTATCTTTCCCTACGCACGGCCCTGGTCAAATCCAAGAACCTCGTGACCATCCGCGTGGCCCAGAAGATCGGCATCCGCAAGGTCATTGATCGAGCCAAGGCCCTGGGCCTGGAAGCGCCTTTCGAGCCGGACCTCTCCGTTGCCCTCGGAACCGCGTCTATAACCTTGATGAGCCTGTGCCAGGCCTATACCGTCTTTCCCCGCATGGGCTCCTGGGTGGAGGCCCGTCAGGTGTTGAAGGTCGAGGATGTCTGGGGCACGGAGCTTTATAAGACCGAACCCGTGACCCACGAGGCCATCAGCCCACAGACCGCCTTCATCATAGCCAAGCTGATGCAGGAGGTGGTGAACTCCGGTACCGCTCGTCGGGCTCTGACCCTGGGGCGTCCGGTGGCGGGAAAGACCGGCACCACCAACGAGGAAAGGGACGCCTGGTTCATGGGCTATTCGCCCTATCTGCTTACCGGCGTATTTGTGGGCTTTGACGAGCCTATCCCCATGGGCAAGTTCGAGACCGGCAGCCGCGCGGCCCTGCCCATCTGGCTGCAATATCGCAAGGGTGTCGAAGACGACTACCAGGCCCAGGACTTCCCACAGCCCGAAGGCGTTGTAATGGCCAAAGCGAACTTCCGTGAAGGCAGCAAAGATGGTATGGTCAACGTGAGTTATTTTCTGCCGTTCAAGGAGGGGACCCAACCTTCGCAACAGTCCTATTCGACGGACATCGGCAGCGGTGGTGGCGGCAGCTTGTCTGCGGATGACGATCTGTTCAAGCAAGGCTTTGAGTAACAGGAGGCGAGCATGAAGTTGGACATTTTCCAGATCGACGCGTTTGCCAGTTCGATCTTCAGCGGCAACCCGGCTGCGGTAATCCCGCTCTACGAGTGGCTTTCCGACGAGACCCTGCAACATATCGCCACCGAGAACGGTCTTTCGGAAACCGCCTTCTTTGTCCGCAAACAGGAATATTACGAGCTGCGCTGGTTTACTCCCGCCTGCGAAGTGGACCTCTGCGGCCATGCCACCCTGGCCGCCGCGTTTGTCCTTTTCGAGTTCCTGGACGCCCCTGACGATTGCGTGGTCTTCGACACCAAGAGTGGACGGCTGTTTGTAGATAACGATGGCGGCCTCCTGTCCATGGATTTCCCGTCCTGGAAACCCAAGCCATTCCAGGTGACCGAGCGGGTGGTCCAGGCCTTAGGGGCTCGGCCCTTGGAACTCTATTCCTCCCGTGACTTCCTGGCCGTATTCGAGCATCCCGAACAGGTCATGGCCCTTAAGCCGGACATGGGCAAGGTGGCAGACCTAGACGGTCTGGCGCTCATCGCCACAGCCCCGGGCGAAGGGGACTACGATTTCATCTCCCGTTGCTTTGTCCCCGCTGCAGGCATCCCTGAGGACCCGGTCACGGGCTCGGCCCACTGCACATTGGTGCCATTCTGGGCGGAACGACTGGGCAAGAAAACTTTGACGGCGTTCCAGGCTTCGGCCCGTGGGGGCGAGCTCTTCTGCGAGGACCTGGGCGACCGGGTGAAGATCGCCGGGCATGCCGTCTGCTACATGGTCGGGACTATTTTCCTCGATTAGGGGCGCCTATGCCGTATCTCAGTGTTCGGACAAATGTCTTCATGGACCCTAGTGTGGAGCGAAACGTGGCCGTCGAGCTTTCTACCCTCATGTCTGAGCTGCTTGGCAAGGGCGTGGACTGGGTGATGACCGAGGTCATGGGCAATCGCGCCCTGGCCTATGGCGGTTCAGACGACCCAGCCGCCTTTGTGCGACTCAAATCCATCGGGCTCAAACAATCGGATTGTCCCGAACTCTCCAAGGCCATCTGCGCCTTTCTGGTTAAACAGCTCTCGGTCCCCCAGAATCGGGTCTACATCGAATTCACAGACCTGGACCGGACCATGTTTGGCTGGGACGGCACGACCTTTGGCTGATGCTATTGTTTGACATTCAAAAAGGCCGGACTCCTGTTGGGGCCGGCCTTTTTTTTCTACAAAACCTAGTGGTTAGAGCAACTGGTTGTCCCAGTTGAAGTTGCTGGTGCGGTCAGCGGGGTGGACCTTTTTGGGCCAGCGTTCTTGGAGGGTGACGAAGATGCGGTAGCCTGCGCGTTCCAGCTCCTTGCGTTCTTTGGAAAAGTCGAGCTCCCAGCCGGGGAATATCCAGTTGTTCTGTCCATAGGGTTTGACGAAAAGCGACTCCCTATGGGGCGACAGGTAGGGCTCCTCGGTCTGGACAGCCTCTGCCAATATCCGGGAAATGCCCAGGGGCCAGAGGCCCGAGGTCACGAAACCGAGGGGCAGGGGGCTTTGGCGCGGGAGCGAGAGCACCTCGTCGCGTGAGAGTTCCGGG
>JAHJKV010000423.1 GCA_018822065.1 Pseudomonadota bacterium | reverse complement strand
GGCGGTAAGCACCTGGCATGGCGTCTTCCACCTCGATGGCCAGACCGACATCCCGGCTCACCTTGGCACAATCGTCCAGGTTCACCCCGTCTGGCCCTTCGATGAACAAGGTCACCACGGCCTTGGTCCCGGCAGCGGGCGCAAGCACCCCCCACAGGGTAAAGCCCAGGCCCTCCACGATGGGAGCGGCCAGTTGGGTGAGCAGTGTTTCTCGACGGTTCTTCATCATTTATATACCCATATGTTCACTGTGCCTTATCCCTGCCAAATAAAAAAGTGGACCGTAAGGCCCACCTCAACGTCAGTTTTAATGGATACAGGCAGAGTTCCTGCTGAGGCCTTGGAGCGGGCGACGGGGGTCGAACCCGCGACACCAAGCTTGGGAAGCTTGTACTCTACCAGCTGAGCTACGCCCGCTCATCCCATCTATCGGTCATATCCATACATGGGAGAAAGTCTTTTAAACGTACCCTCACGCGTTGTCAACTATGGACTTGGTCGGGCTGCATTGTCCCCCGCAGCACAAAGAAGAGCCCGACCAGGGAGGAGATGGCCGGGCAGGGGCGGGAAGCGAACGATCCCAGGGGAGATGTTCTTTTAAAGTTGTTATTCTAACGGGTTGTCATCATATATAATTTGGAACCGGTCAAAGGCAGGGGGGTGGAGAATCGCAATTGTACTTCGCTTCCCTGCACTGCGGCTACCCGGGCTTCGATACTGTTTATTATAATGTTGTCGAGGAAGTGTGGCCTGAGCGCAACGTTGTCGCCGGTGCAGGGCAGGGGGGAGAGGTTTTTCATCTTGATGCGAGCGGCCCGGTTGGAGATGCACACCAGTGAGGCGCTATGCGTGTTTTCATCGGCATTGAAGCTGATTTCGCAGGCATGTCCGTGGCAGATGGCTTGAAAAACACTATCGGAATGAAAGTTCATGGCTTGCTCCTGGGGGGGGTAAAAATGTTGATGGACCCACCCTAGAACCAGGCTCGCGCTGGTGCATGTCCTGCTGGTCACGCTTTTGTGAAGAAACAGTGACCGGGGTCCAATCCTTCCGCACCATATCCCCTTGGCCCGTTTGTTGCTTATTCCATTTCGACAACAGGAGAAATGCCATGCAAGACAGTACGATGAGCGCCATGTTTGGTGCAATGTCCAATGAAATCAGGATGAACCAGATTGCCAATAATTTGGCTAACGTCAACACCAACGCCTATAAAAAGGAGAGGGTGGCCTTCCATGATACCTTCGTTCGTTTCGCCCATGACTACGTTGTCGATTCCAAGGGGTATCTGAACGACAAGGAGATGTGGCCCAAGGCGAGCATCATCGGCAAGCCCCGCCTCTCCGAGCAGCGCACGGATTTTTCCCAGGGACACATGAAGGATACGGGCAACCAGCTCGACTTCGCTCTCCAGGGGGAAGGGTTCTTCAAGGTCCGCACCCCTGATGGCGACTTTCTGACCCGCGACGGGGCCTTCAGTCTGACAAATGACGGTCGCCTGATCACACCCAGAGGGTTTGAGGTTTTGGGGGAAGGAGGGCCCATCACCATTCCGCCCGGAGCCCAGGTGGAGGTGAACTCCAGCGGCCAGATCATGGCGGACGGCCAGTCGTTGGGGAGTTTTCAGCTGACGGACGTGGACCAGAAGGAATTTTTGAAAAAGTCCGGCAACAACCTGTTCCAGATCGACCCTGAATCCAACGCGCGCGAGATCGCGCCCACGGATTTGTCAGTGGAACAGGGCTACGTGGAGGCCGGCAACGTGGAAGTGGTCACCGAGATGGTGTCCATGATTGAGACCCAGCGGTCCTTTGAAATGTATACCAAGATAATGCAGGGAACCGCAGAATTGGATCAAAAGGTGACCAGCCAGGTGGGCTCGGTCACCGGCTGACAATAGTCAAGCAAGGAGGCATTTATCATGATGCGTTCATTATGGACGGCAGCCACCGGCATGGTGGCCCAGCAGACACATATCGACGTGCTCTCGAACAACCTGGCCAACGTGAACACCACGGGCTTCAAAAAGAGCCGGGCGGAATTCGAAGACCTGATGTATCAGACCGTGCGCATCGCCGGCACCCTGAACGAAACCGGAAACAGCATCCCCACTGGCATGCAGGTGGGCATGGGCGTTAGGCCGGTGACGGTACACAAGTTCTTTACCCAGGGCGATTTCCAGAATACGGGCAACCCGCTGGACGTGGCCATTGAGGGCAACGGCTTCTTTCTCGTGGACCGCAACGGCGAGGATGTCTACACCCGCGACGGCTCCTTCAAGCTGAACAACGAGGGCAAGGTGGTCACGGCCAATGGCTATGCCCTGCAGCCCGAATTTACGGTGCCAGCCGAAACCATCAACGTGGTGATCACCGAGGACGGTCACATGGCCGCCCTGGACAAGAGCGGTGCCGAACTCGCCTCGGCGGATCTCCAACTCTACAACTTCACCAACCCGGCGGGACTGAACGCCGTGGGGCGCAACCTCTATGTGGCTACCGGTGCATCGGGACCCGCCACCTCCGGCACGCCGGGCCAGGATAATTTCGGCACCGTTGCCCAGGGCTTTCTGGAAGGGTCCAATGTGGAGATGGTGGACGAGATGGTCGGCATGATCGTCGGTCAGCGCGCCTTCGAGGTGAACTCCAAGGCTGTGACCACCTCGGATGCCATGTTGCAGACTGCCATCAACGTGAAGCGCTAATAGCTGGAGAATCGGAGCATAAGGGAGAGGTTCATGAGCAAGCTGAGCAGGATGACACGAAGAGCGCAAGCATTGGCATTGCTGGCTTTGGCAGCCCTGGTGCTCGGGTTGGCCCTGCTGCCCGCCGTGGCCGACGCCGATGCGACCACACCCGGTCAGGACGGCTGGCGGCTGCAGGTTCGACAAGCCGCTGTCGTCCAGGGCGATCGGGTCCTTTTGGGCGAGATTGTAACCCCGGTGGGAACCGTTCCCCCGCAGCAGATGGAGCGGATCGCTACCACGCCCTTGTGGAAGGCGCCTGGGAATCATGGACGCCAGCAGGCCGTGCCCCGCAAGCAACTCGAAAAGCTTTTGGCATATTACGTCCCGGACCTGGCCGGGGCTTGCGTGTTTCCTGGTCGGCTGGTGGTACAGCGAGGCGGGCTGGTCTTTGAACGCAGTGTCATAGAGACGCGTATCGTCGATTTCTTGACGCCGCGTCTGGCGGTGACGGGCGGTGAGATCGAATTCCATGACTTCCGCACCCCCCAGTATATTTTTCTTCCAGATGAACTCGGCACGTTCGAGGTTGTTGATTCCGGCGAAATCATCGCCGGCTCCGTGGCTTTGACCCTGCATGCCAAGGGGGCGGACGGTCGCATCAGCAACCGGGCAGCGGCTTCGGTATTTGTCGATGTCTGGAAGGCCGTGCCCTGTGCGGTGCGTCCCCTCAACCGGTTTGATGAGGTTACCCCGGATAAAATTACCTTCAAGCGCAAGAATTTAGCCTATGTGAAGGACCCCTGGGACGGCACGAGCGGACCCTTCCGCCTGAGCCGGGCCATAGGCACCGGGCAGCCCATTGTTGTGGATGCGCTGGAAGCCGTCCCCATGGTTGCCAAGGGTGAGACGGTCACCCTGGTCTACCAGGGCAGAACCATCAAGCTGGCCATCAAGGCCGAGGCTTTGGGTGATGCCGAGTTTGGCGATGCCGTCGAGGTCCGCAATTTGCAAAGCAATAGAACAGTCGTGGCCACGGTCATGGATTCGTCCACCGTGATTGTCAGGTAGAGTTTTCAAGGAGTCTGATATGAACAAGCACGTATGCATCCTCTTCGCCAGTCTGGCCCTCGTGGCCGGATGTGCCGCCAAGCAGGAACCGGCACCCATGCCGATCCTCACTGAGCCCGCCTACGAGGAACCAGAGCCCCAGGATAATCCCGGTTCGCTCTTCTCGCCCGGCTCGGCGGAGTTCCTGTTTGAAGACAACCGCGCCAGGACCGTGGGCGACATAGTTCAGGTGGTGGTCTCCGAGGTTTCCAACGCAGGACACAAGAGCGAGACCACGACCGACCGCGAGTCGAACATCAACTTTGGCATCACCTCCATCGCACCGGCCACCAACCTCATTTATGATGTGTTGGAAAAGACCGGCATGAACGAGGGGGCCAATGTCAGTAGCGGCAACACCAACGATTTCGCCGGAAAGGGCGAGACCTCCCAGGAATCCTCCTTCAGCGCCACCGTGTCTACACGGGTGGTGCGCATGTTGCCCGGAAGGGTCATGCAGGTGGAGGGCG
>JAHJKV010000422.1 GCA_018822065.1 Pseudomonadota bacterium | reverse complement strand
GGATGAGATCGGGAACGCCGTAGAACCTGGCGTTAACACCATGGTTTTTGAAGAAATAGCCAGGGCGCGATGCGAACAGCGCAATGTCCGTCCGGCTTTCCTGGGCTACCAGGGGTTCCCCTTCGCACTGTGCTGTTCCATCAACGAGGAAGTGGTGCACGGGTTTCCCTCCAGGGACAAGATTTTGAAAGAGGGCGACATCGTCAGCGTTGACATGGGCGTCGTCCATCAGGGATTTTTCGGCGACTCCGCCCGCACCTTTGGGGTGGGTAAGGTGGCCGAGTCCACCCAGCGGCTGCTGGACGTGACCCGCGAGTCTCTGGCTCAGGGGATTGCGGCAGCCGAGGTGGGCAACAACCTCTACGATATTTCCGCCGCGGTGCAGAAGTACGTCGAGGACAACGGTTTCGGAGTGGTTCGACGGTTTGTGGGACACGGCATTGGCACTCGGCTTCATGAGAAGCCCGAGGTTCCGAATTTCGTGCCCAAGGGCGTGCCGGGATTTCCTCTCAAGGCAGGCATGACCCTGGCCATCGAACCCATGGTCACTGAGGGTGCGGTCGAGGTTGATATCCTCGAGGACAGATGGACCGCCGTGACCAAGGATCGAAAACTGTCCGCCCATTTCGAGCATACCATCGTGCTCACCGGGAAGGGCGCAGAGATTTTGAGTGTGTCCTGAGAAATGCCGCAAGGATTTTCTTGCGGTTTGGACGAAAACCTTGTAAGTGTTCCCTTCGCTTTTTCTGGTGCATTGGACTGGTGTGCTGGAACAGCTAAAGAAACAAGGTTTTTCAGAATAGAGACAACCCTTAGGGAGACTGTCATGAAAGTCAGACCTTCTGTGAAGAAGATGTGTTCCAAGTGTAAGGTCATCAGGCGCTCTGGCGTTCTGCGCGTGATCTGCGAGAACCCCCGGCATAAGCAGCGCCAGGGATAAGGAGCTATACTGTGGCACGTATTGCAGGCGTAGACCTGCCTAAAAACAAGCGGATGGACATTGCGCTGACTTATATTTACGGCATTGGCCGTACGTCGGCGCTTAAGATTCTCGATGTAACCAACGTCGATTGGCAGATCAATTCCGACGTTCTTGATGCGGACCAGGTGAATGCCATCCGTAACGAGATCGAAGCGAATTGGAAGGTCGAAGGCGATTTACGTCGTGAGATATCTTCCAATATTAAGAGACTGATGGACATCGGTTGCTATCGTGGCCTTCGCCATCGCAAGGGCCTTACCGTCCGCGGTCAGAAAACGAAGACCAACGCCCGCACTCGCAAGGGACCCCGCCGCTCCGTGGTGGGTAAGCGTAAGAAGAAATAGCGCTTCCGGCCCCTGGCTGCAGGCACATAACTGAATTTCAGGAGACGCGTATCATGGCGAAGCCAAGACGCTTAGGAAAGAAGAAAGAGAAGAAGAACGTCCCCGTTGGACTGGCCCACATACAGGCTACGTTCAACAATACGATCATTACCTTCACTGATATGAAGGGCAATGTGATCAGTTGGGCTTCTGCAGGTGCTCATTTTAAGGGTTCCCGCAAGTCCACTCCGTTCGCTGCCCAGATTGCCGCCGAAGGTGCTGCCCGCACTGCGCAAGACAACGGCATGCGTACCGTAGGTGTCTTTGTGAAGGGTCCCGGTTCCGGGCGTGAGGCCGCCATGCGCGCCATCTCTGCCGTCGGGATGAAGGTCAGTTTCATTCGTGACGTCACGCCGATTCCGCATAACGGCTGCCGTCCACCCAAACGCCGCCGCGTCTAAGGAGGACTTTAAGTGGCCCGTTATACCCAAGCCAAGTGTCGTATCTGTCGTCGGGAAGGCGAAAAGCTCTTCCTCAAGGGCGATCGTTGCTATACCGACAAATGCGCCTATGAGCGCCGTCCATATGCCCCTGGTGGAACGGCTCGCATGAGAAGAAAAATGAGTGACTACGCCATCCAGCTTCGCGAGAAGCAGAAGGTTCGCCGTATGTACGGCATCCTGGAAGGCCAGTTCCATCGTTACTTCGAGCGTGCTGATTCCATGAAAGGCGTCACCGGCGACAACCTGCTCATTCTGCTTGAGCGTCGCATGGACAACGTTATTTATCGTCTCGGTTATTCCAACTCCCGTGCCCAGGCACGTCAGATGGTTCGCCACGGCCTGTTCAAGGTCAATGGTCGCCGCGTGACCATTCCTTCCCAGCTGGTTCGTGAGGGAGATGTTATCGAAGTGCGCGAGGAATCCCGCAAGGTGCCTGTCCTGGCTGAAGCCCAGGAAGTCATCGCCCGTCGCGGGTGCCCCGAGTGGCTGGAAACTGACGGACCTGCCTTCAAGGGCACCGTCAAGGCCCTGCCGACCCGCGCTGACATACAGTTCCCGATCAACGAGCAGCTCATTGTCGAGCTTTACTCCAAGTAAATAGGTGATCCATGCTTGTTCAAGACGGTGACAAACTGATCAACGCACGCAACTGGGCCGAACTGGTGAAGCCAGAACAGCTTCTCAGGGACTCCAAGTCCAGCGTGACATATGGCAAGTTCGTGTGCGAACCGCTGGAGCGTGGCTTTGCCACCACCATCGGTAACGCGCTACGGCGTGTCCTGCTCTCCTCCTTGCAAGGCTGCGCCATCGTTGCTGCAAGGATTGAGGGGGTCCAGCACGAATTCACCACCATCCAGGGTGTCATGGAAGACGTTACCGAAATCGTCTTGAACCTCAAGCAGGTTCGTCTGGCCATGACCAGCGAAGAACCGCAGGTACTGATCCTTTCTGCCATGAAAAAGGGACCAGTCACTGCGGGCATGATCCAGGAAAACCAGAACGTCACCGTTCTGAACAAAGATCAGCATATCGCCACCCTGTCGGAAAACATGGCGCTCAACATGGAACTCGAGATCCGTATGGGGAAGGGCTACATGCCCGCCGAGATGCATGAAGGGCTTTCCGAAGACATCGGTCTGGTGACTCTCGACGCCAGCTTCTCTCCTGTGCGCAAGGTTGCATACACGATTGAGCAGGCTCGTGTGGGCCAGATGACAAACTATGACAAACTCATCCTCGAGGTCTGGACTGACGGTTCCGTCTCGCCTGAGGACGCGGTGGCTTATTCCGCCAAGATCCTCAAGGACCAACTGTCTGTGTTCATCAACTTCGATGAACTCTCCAGCGAGCAAAGCCCCTCGGGCGAGTCCGACATGGATCTGAACCCGAATCTGTTCAAGTCCATTGATGAACTCGAGCTTTCCGTGCGCGCCACAAACTGCCTCAAGGCCGCCAACATCCAGTTGGTTGGCGAATTGGTCCAGCGCACCGAGCCGCAAATGCTCAAGACCAAGAACTTCGGCCGCAAGTCTCTGGACGAGATCCGGCGGGTTCTGGACAGCATGGGGCTGAAGTTCGGCATGGCCATCGATGATTTCGACAAGAAGTACCAGGACTGGCTGAAGAGGAAAGAGAAAAATGAGGCATAGGAAATCCGGCAGAAAGCTCAATCGATCCAACGCCCATCGCAAGGCCCTGTTGCGGAACAT
>JAHJKV010000421.1 GCA_018822065.1 Pseudomonadota bacterium | reverse complement strand
CCGGGAAGTTCAGGAGCGTGGGATAATTGATCTTCATGGCCCTCGGAGTTACCACGTCCCCAAATCCAATGTCCACCTGGATGGGGATACGAGCCTTGCCGAGAAAGGCCGTCAACGTGACGCGTTGCCCCTGGTATTCCTGCTCCTCGCGGATCGATGCAGCCTTCACGCTATTTGCGCTAAATTCCAGCCCATCCGGTTCCACTGCAACGGAACAGACGTTCTTAAACGTTTCTACGATCCGCTCACTGGAGTTTTCGCCATGGCCAAGGAAATCCATGTCAGCGGTTGGTCTATATAACTGACCTGTCCATGCCATGAACAGCATGGCTCCCTTGAGAATGAAGTCCCCGGCATATTCCGAGACGGAGAGGCGATAGAGAAGTCGCTCGGTGGAGTAGCGAGTCCAGATCAGGTTGGCGTCGTCCCCGGTTTCACGAATGATATTGAGCAGGCGCCGGCGAACCGAGGCCGCGACATTCGATGGTTGATCCCTGGTCATACGATGGCTTCCATGTATGGGCGCATGATCTTTGCTACCCGGCAGACTTTTGCATACTGCCATAGCGCATCGGTTGTGCATCTGCGCTCGCGAATCACCTCGCGGAGAGCCTCGAGTGCAACATCCAGCCCGATCTTGTTCCTGTACTTGAAACAATCTGCCACGGTCTTGGCGGTATTATAGATTCTGACGTGCACTCCCTCGATGATGTGCTCATCGATGCCTTCGGTGAGGGCCTTGCCGGAAAAACGCACGATCCGCATCCTGGGATGCTTGACCCGGGGGCGGGCGGCTCTGCGGTCGATAGTGATCCACACCTCATGAGGCACCTGCGTCCCGATTTCATGAAATCGAAGCGCGGACAGAAGGCATATCACGCCCCTTGGGATCGCCTTTCCTGCCTGCGCCAGCCCATGGTGAGCTGTGATGTCGGCATTCGGCAGGCTATACAGCCCCCGGCCCACGCGCTCGATCTCTGCCCTGGCGCACATCTGTCGAAGATATTCGTGGTGAATTCCAAGGGATCGCACATCACCCGTGCTCACAACCCCTGAATTGCGAGCTAGTTTCAGTATCTGTTTTACCTTGTCGTTGCGATTTTTCACATGCACAACTATAAGCACATCTTTTTATATGTCAATAGTATTGCAACATATGAGGTATCCGCGCTGCCGCGCGGATGTTCAGGATAGCGACGGTCCTTGGGCAGGTGCATGACGCGAAGCAAAAGCGCAATACCTCAGGAAACCTGTGGAAAGCCTTATGGAATGAAATTGGCGGACGATTTTTCCAGGGAAATTACCCCACGCCGGGTTTTCCGGAAAAAACTTATATGGGATCAGCCGTTCTCCATGATGACACGCAAGGGACCGACCATGGTGGACAGTAAATAAAGCAGCGCGACGCTGCGTTCGGTCGGGTGGATGAGCCAGGAGTCACGGCTGAAGGGGCTTGCGTGTTCCTATGCGGGGGGCGGATGGCGCGCGCTTGCTATGGCAAGGGCTTCGTGGCGCCGAGTGAAAGCTCAGGAAAGGAGGACAATGCTATGACATGAAGAAGTAGTATTTGAAACCTTTCATCGGAGTCCTGTGGGTAACCAATCCCACCCGGGAAAGGCTGGCCACCACCCGGAAGCGAGTCTTGCGTAGTCGTCAGCAATGGCGGCACGAAGCGTAGACAGCGAGTGCAAAAGCCGTGTTATTGAGCCCCGAAAGTTGCCGAGTTTCGGGAGCCTTCGTCGTCGAAGCAACGGGGGCAGAACCGACACACTGAGACAGGGCCTGCGGTGTGGAGGTCCCGGCGGGGTCGGAGAGCAGGGCAGATGCACAAGAGGATTCCCTGGGAACTCGGGAGAGCCGATTGTCTCCGCAGAGCAAGTGCCGGAGAAGGGGCGACCGGCTGATAAAGAGCCCTGGCGGCGGTGAGCAGCTTTCCGACATCGCCGAGCCGTTGAAGGAAAACACGAATAAGGGAGCTACAGTGGTATCGTGGGGCGAGCGGTAGCGAAGCCCGCGAGATGGACAATCGGCAGTCTTAGCGTTGTCATAGTACCGTTGGAAAGCAGGGAAACCAACCCGAGGGAGCCTGCGAGTAGGGAAGGGCAATGTCGGGTCATGGAGCCGCTGATGAGAAACACGAAGGGTACACAGGGACCGTCAAGTGTGTTAACGAAACAGCAGCGGATAGCGGAAGCTGCGAGGCAGTACCCGGAAGCGAGCCTCACGTCGCTGAACCATTACATGGACATGGATTGGATGCGGGAAGCCTATCGTCGAGTGCGCAAGGATAGTGCGCCCGGATATGACAGGCAGACCGTAGGGGAATACGGGGAGAATCTTCAGGAGAATCTCTCCTCCCTGCTGGAGCAAGCAAAGTCGGGTACATACGTTGCTCCTCCTGTGCGACGGGTATATATCCCCAAGGGAGCTGGAACAAAGGAAACCAGGCCCATAGGGGTACCGACCACGGAGGACAAAGTATTACAGCGGGCTGTGCTCATGTTGTTGGAGCCGATTTACGAGCAGGAGTTTTACGACTTCTCATTCGGCTTCCGGCCGAAATGCTCGGCCCACCAGGCTTTGGAATATATCTGGCACCAGGTCATGTCCCAGCGAATTGTATGGATTCTCGACGTGGATATCCGGAAATTTTTCGATACGCTGGATAAGGCAAAACTTCGGGAGATGTTTCGCTGCAGGGTGCGCGATGGAGTGGTAACGCGACTCATAGGCAAATGGTTGAAGGCGGGAGTACTTGAGGCCGGCAACATCTGGTACCCGGAACGAGGCACACCACAGGGTGGAGTTGTCTCTCCATTGCTCAGTAACATCTACCTGCACGAAGTGCTGGATAGATGGTTTGCGGAGATGGTCAAGCAGCGCCTGAAAGGGCGTTCGTTTATGGCGAGATTCGCAGACGACTGTGTGATGGGTTTCGAGTACAGGCAGGATGCTGACCGGGTTATGAAGGTCCTGCCGCAACGCCTTGGCAAATACGGACTGAGCCTGCACCCGGAAAAGACGCGGATTGTTCCCTTTGCGCGTTTGCATAGGGTTTCAACAGGAGGTAAGGGTGGTCCGGGGACGTTTGATTTTCTGGGTTTCACTCATTACTGGGGAAAATCCCGTAAGGGGAACTGGATTCTCAAACGGAAAACGGCTCGGGATCGTTTCAGCCGGGGACTGAAACGGATGCGTGAATGGTGCCAATTAAACCGTCACAAGTCGATGGGTGAGCAGCATGAGACTCTTTGTCGGAAGCTCGAAGGCCACTATGCCTATTATGGCATTACCGGCAACGGTCCGTGGCTGGAAAGATTCCGCGAAGAGGTCAAGAAGATTTGGCACTTCTGGCTGAATCGGCGATCCCGTAAGCGTGACGATTTGCCTTGGGAAAGGTTTACGGTGCTTGAACGCTGTTTCTTTCCGTTTCCTTATGCCAGGGTCGTACACTCCATTTACGTTGCGAAGCCATGACTCGAAGAACCGTATGCATCAATCGT
>JAHJKV010000420.1 GCA_018822065.1 Pseudomonadota bacterium | reverse complement strand
TCCATACATATCCGCCAGTGTTTCAGCCGTGAACACCTCGGAAACGCTGCCGTCGTACTTGATTGCTCCACCAAGGAGCATCACCAGACGGCTGCAATAGAGGGCGGCCAGGTTCAGGTCGTGGATCACGGCCACAATGGTCGTGCCCTGAGTATTTTTTCGTGATAATAGATCGAAAACTTCGATCTTTCGAGCCATGTCAAGGCCGGAGGCCGCTTCATCAAGCAGCAGGATCGGTGTGTCCTGGGTAATTGCTCGTGCAAGGACCACGCGCTGGAGTTCTCCGCCAGAGAGTTCGCCGGCCCGGCGATGGGCAAAACAGCGAGTATCCGTCTCATCCATGGCCGACTCGGCTGCAGAGCGGTCCACGTCTGAATACATGCCAAACGGGGAAAGATACGGATAACGTCCCATGAGCACCAGGGAATCCACCCGCATGTCCAGACCGTCCTGGAAGTGTTGCGGTACGGAAGCAGCCAGCCGGGCTGTATTTTTCGGTGAAAGTTCACTGATGGAACGGCCAGCAAGCGAAATATTGCCTTGAAATGGATTGAGCCCGGTAATGCACCTGAGCAGGGTGGTCTTGCCACTCCCATTGGGGCCAAGGACCCCGACAAATTCCCCCTGGCCGATATGCAGGTCGACCTTGTCGAGGACGGAGCGGTTCGGATAGCCGCTGCTGACGCCGTGCAGACGAATCATGACGTCCGCTCCTGTCTGGTCCTAAGCAGAAAACAGAAGAAGGGACCACCGAGAAGGGCCGTTACCACGCCCACTGGTAATTCCGCGCCTCCAGAAAGGACAGTCCTGGCCAGAACGTCCGACCAGAGCAGCAGCAGTCCACCCAGCAGCGCGCTATTGACCAGCAAGGGGCGGTGTTCTCCACCTTGGATCAAGCGAACCACATGAGGCACTACCAAGCCGACAAAACCGATGATCCCGCTGACCGCAACCGCGGCGGCTGTGACCAGACTGGCTCCGATCAAGAGCGCGATCCGGGCGCGCCCGCTGTTGACCCCCAGCAGCCTTGCTTGGGATTCTCCAAGGGATAGCAGGTCAAGTTCGCGAGAATAGCATGCTATGAAAAAAGTCCCCACAGCGAAAAATGGCACAAAGATTCCAACATGTTCCCAACCTCGTCCTTGTAGGCTTCCCATGATCCAGAAAACAATGGCGGCGACAGATTCCTCGTTCAATGCCTTGAACAGAGAAATACAAGCAGACAAAAAGGTGGCAACGACAATGCCAGCCAACACCAGGGTTTCACGTCGCAGCCGGCCACCAATGCGCCCCAGGGCCAAGACAGTACACAAGGCGGCAAGAGCCCCGAAAAGAGCGGCAAAAGGCAGAGCGCTCAAACCAGGGAGCCCTGGAAGGGTGGTCAGGCCCAGGGTAATGGCCATTGAGGCACCAAAGGCCCCGCCACTGGATACACCAAGGGTAAATGGGTCAGCCAAAGGGTTGCGAAGTACTCCTTGGAAGACCACGCCACACATGGCCAGGCCCGCTCCGATGAGCCATGAAAGAAGAATCCGGCTCAAGCGAATGTCGAGAACGACAACGGACCAGGTGTTCGCACTCGCCCCCTGGTCAGTTTGTCCTGCAAGAATCCCCCAAATTGCCTTCAAAGGGATGGGGTAGGGACCGAAATGCAGCGCAAGTATCATGGACAGCACACAAAGCAATGCCAGTGCGAGACCAGCAGGTATAAATATCCTGCTAGTAACATGAATAGCATGCTCAGTTTTATCTGTTTGGACCATGGAGATACTTGACTACGCTAGGAAGTTAAAAAGTTACATGATGGTTTTTAGGGCATCTTGGAGATGAGCAATCCAGATATCAACGATCTCATCGAATTCTGCAGTGCCGTGCAACACGGGGATTACCGTCAATCCTTGGGACTCAAGAATTGATTTCCAGGAATCGGGCTCATCACCGGCCATGTCATTTCTGGCATGATCACCTGCCACGGACATGAAAGGCATCAAATAGATGGTTTTGCTCTCCTGGGCAGATAAATCAGGCAGTATATCGGCAAGTTCAGGCCACCCTTCAACCGTTGCTATGCGAATATTGGGGTCTTTGCGACAGAGAACCTGGGCCAGGGCAGGGTAGTATACATTGGCAGGATGGGGTGTGCCATGACCCATGAACAAGATCATTTCATTTTTCTTACGTTCCTTCGGGAAGTTGGCAATCAATGCGTCTGAAACGGTCAGCAAATCTTGCGTAGTGAAAAGCAGAGGATTGCCGATGGAGATTTTCTCGATGCCATCCGGCATATCCGAAAAAGCTCGAACCGTGGCTGCCAATGCACTGAATTCCTCACCGGGAATGGAATGAAGGGACTGCACGGCTACCCTGTTAAACCCATCATCAGCCATCGAAATCAGTGCCTGTTGGGGAGAAAGTAGG
>JAHJKV010000419.1 GCA_018822065.1 Pseudomonadota bacterium | reverse complement strand
TCCCGAGATGCCGGGTAGCTTGACGTCGTGCAGCACGATGTCGAAATCGCCAGCCCGTACCAGGGCAACGCCCTCCTCGGCGCTGCCGCACCAGGAGACTTCGAACCCCTTGGACATCAAGGCTTCCACCAACATGCCCCGGAACTGTCTGTCGTCGTCCACCACCAGGATTTTTTCTGCCATGCCTGCTCCAGTGGTGCCACCCTAGCCCAGTTGTCCCAAACAATCCACAAAAAATGGATCAATGAACGGCTTGGGCCGAGGATCCAGGGAGAGCCAGGGAAGTGCTTCATAAATTTATCATTAAAAAATAATAAGTTAAGAATATTATGTTGGCGCGGAGTCCCTTTGGCACGTGCGTTGCTCTCCTTCATACAGAACAACGGGCGGAAGGACCGCCAGGAGTGAGAGACAATGCGAACCAACCGAAACGACACCAAGAGACAAGCAGGCTTCCTGGCCGTGGAAACGGCCATGATTCTGCCCATTCTCCTGCTCCTGCTCATGGGGATGCTCGATTTTGGTCGGTTCCTCTGGACTCGCAACGTGATTCGTGATGCCGCGGCAGAAGGCGCCCGCCTTGCAGTGCTGGTCGAGCCCGCAGATTCCGAGGTCATCGCTCTGGTTGAAGCCGAACTCCTGCGCGGCGGCATCGACGCCCAGGTGACCGTGGTCATCGGCTCGCGCGAGTCCGAACAGCCGGTCAACGTGGACGTCAGCGTCCCCTTCACCTTCTGGGTGTTGCCGGACCTCCTGGCAGACGTTTCGGAAGACTGGGCCATTTCGGCCTCCTCGGTCATGATGCACGAGCGATAGGGGGAGGCATGCGTACCATCCATAGACAAGAGCTGGGCCTGGTGACTCTTGAATTCGCGTTTCTGGTCGTGCTGATCCTGTTGCCGCTCCTGTGTGGAGTCATCGACGGCAACCACGTCATCAGCGCCAGCAACGGCGTGGAGCACGCGGCCCGAGAGGGAGCTCTCGCCGCTTCGCGGGGCAACGATCCCCAGACCGCAGCCCTCATGACCATGGGCGGCTATGACCTGGACCAGAACCAGGCCACGGTGACCCTGGTCGCCGGAGCGGGATATCCCGACCCTGGTTCCGAGGTCGTGGTGCGTGTCAGCTACAACCTCTCCGGCAGCACGGTTTTGCCGCTGGATGTGATCTGGCCTTCCGGCATCAGCGCCGAAGCTGTCATGAGACATGAGTGAGGTGGGTATGCGACAGTTGCTGCTCCACAGATTTTTACGGATAGGCCGCGATGAACGCGGCGTGGCCAGTCTGCTCCTTGGGCTGGTGCTGAGCGTGCTGGTGGGCTTTGCCGCCCTGGCCGTGGACACCGCCTACATCTATATGAAGCGGGCCTCCCTGCAGACTGCGGCGGACGCCGGAGCCCTGGCTGGGGCCAATACGCTCCTGGCCTATGGCGGCAATCTCGATGACATTCGGGACGTGGCCCTGGAATATGCCCGCAGGAACCTAGTGGACTCCGATGTCCCGGTGAACGCGGTGCTCGACTCCGACGTCATCTTCCTGCGCGACGGCACTCCAAGCGAGGACGACCCCAATCAGGTGGAGATCACCATCTCTCTGACCGAGGAGCGGGGCAATGCCCTGGACTTGTATTTCGGCCACGTCATCGGCGTGGATTGGGCGAACCTGACTGCCACGGCCCGGGCAGGAATCGTCAGCGTGACCACCAGCAAGTGCATCAAGCCCTTCATGGTGCCGACCAAGTTTAACTGGGATGACCGGGCCGAGCCCGTGGGGTCCAAGTTTCGCGATAACGATCAACTCGACGTGGAGAGCGACCTGGAGATGGCGACCATCGAGGTCTATGGCTATGCGGACGAGGACATGGGCGCCACCATCCTGCTCAAGCCGGGCGATCCGTCCCTGGCCATGGTGCCCAGCCACTATAATCTCATGGACCTGCCGCCTGTAAACAAGGGCACGCCTATCGCGGGTGCGGCCATGCTGGCCGAGAACATCCGGGGTTGCACCGGCTCCAACAGCGAGACCGTGGTCGAGGCCGGGGATCTGATGCAGCTTGAGCCCGGCAACAAGGTTGGCCCTGCCAGGTCGGCCATCAACGAGGTCATCACTTCCGATCCCGGTGCCTATTGGGATTCCGGCACGCAGTCCATCGAGGGCAGTTCCTTCGAAGACCCCATGGCCAGCCCCAGGGTGGCGCTCATCGCCTTCTACGATCCCAGGGTCCCGCCCGTCTCGGGCCGCACCACCCTGGAAGTCTACCAGCTCGGCGCGGTGTTCATAGAGAGCATCAGCGGGAAGAGCGATATCCAGGCTCGCTTCATCAATGCCGTGGCCCGCTCGCCCCGGCCCGGCAGCGAGGGCGACGGTCTGCTCTATATGACCCGCCTGCTGCAGGACTCCAGCCGCTAGACTGAAAACCCCAGGCCAAAACAGTTGTCGAGGGAGAGAGAAATGATGCGTCATGCACGCCATAAAGAACGAGGGCTGGCAGCGGTGGAACTGGCTTTGATGCTCCCCGCTCTGATGCTCATGCTGCTGCTCATGGTGGAGGGTGCCAACGCCTTTCGTGTGTTCAGCGCCATTCATGAGGCCAGCCGCGAGGGAGCTAGACTCGTGCTCCGCGACGGGGATGTCGCAAGCGTGCCCATGCTTGTGGAGTCGCTGATCGAAGGACTGCCGGAGACCGTGCTGACCACCAACGTGATGATGGATGGAGGCGGCACAGCCGTCACCGTGGAGATCGCTTATGAATACCAGAGTTTTTACGGTTACAACCCGGCCCTTGACGCGCTGGGCGACGGACCGTTCACCTTCCATGCCGCAACCACGATGCCATTGCCGTAGCCGCCAGAGCGGCGTCACCCACGTGGTCCTGGCTGCAATGATCCCGGTGCTCCTGGGGTTTGCGGGCCTGGCCATTGATGCCGGCAACCTCTACCTGGCCCACACCCGCTTGCAATCGGCGGTGGACGCTGCCGCCCTGGCAGGCTCCCTGGAACTGCCCTATGACCCGGAGGTGAACCAGGGGAAGGTCGTGGCTGCTGCGGGCGCCATGCTGGTGCGAAACTATGCCGAGGCCCGGTTGCTTTCCGCTGCTCCGGGCACCGAGGTGCGCAGCGTGGTGGTCACCGCCGAGGTGGATGTGCCCATCCTGCTGCTCGGCTGGCTGGGGGTCAGCGACTCGGTGGTCCAGGCCCATGCCACGGCAGGCTTCAATCACTTGGAGTTGGTTTTTGTCATCGACAATTCCGGTTCCATGAAGGGTACTCCCATCAACCAGGTGCGCGAGGCGAGCAACGATCTGGTGGACCTGATCCTCCCGGACGGGGCGAACCCGGACACCAAGATCGGGCTGGTGCCCTTCCGGGGCAAGGTGCGCGTCGGCTCCGGCGTGGACGGCCTGGAACCCGGCTGCCGCAATGCGGACGGGTCGGTGAACGAGGGCATCCACGAGGACTTCATGGATCTCTATTGGGCTCTTCCATATTATACACGCAGGAATGTCAGCCTGGACACCTGTTCCAGCATTCCCACTATCCAGGCCCTTACCGACGAAAAGGATGTGCTCATCTCGGCCATTGATTCTCAGACCGCCCAGGGTGCGGCCTCGGGCACGGTGATCTCCGAGGGGATCAAGTGGGGACGCCATGTGCTCACCCCGGAAGCGCCCTACACCGAGGGGGATGACAAGGAGGAGATTCGCAAGATCATGATCCTTTTGACCGACGGCGATACCGAGGACGGGGAGTGCGGAGGAGCCTACGACCTGAGCTACTCGCCCAACAACTATTGGACCAACGCCTATTATGGCATGGCCGACACCGAGACCCATTGCGAGAACGGGGGCGGGCTCAATGCAGCCATGCTCAGCGAGGCGGAACTGGCCAAGGCCGAAGGCATCGAGATCTTCGCCATACGCTACGGCTCCTCGGACAACGTGGATATCCAGCTCATGCAGCAGGTCGCCTCCAGCAAGGAGGGCACCACGGACCATTTCTTTGACGCCCCGTCGGCCTATGACATCGGCGATGTGTTCAAGCAGATCGGCAAGCAGCTCGGCTGGCGGCTTCTGGACTAGGAGGGGACATGATGTTGCGACTGCCAATGATATTCAGGGGCGCACCCGGCGGCATGGTCGCCGTGGAGACGGCCCTGATCCTGCCCGTGTTGCTGGTGCTGGCCTTGGGAACGATAGAGACCGGAAACATACTGCACGCCTGGCTCACGGTGCATAAGGCCGCCCAGACCGGGGCGCGTTTTGCCTCCACGGGCCAGGGCGATGACGATGGCTCCCGGCTGGCGCTCATAGAACTCCAGGTGGGCCAGGTCATGGACAGGCTGGAAGGCGGGGCAGCAACGGTGAACGTGTCCAGCTGGGCGGGCAACGTAGCCTCTGGCGAAGGTGCCCAGGACAGCGCCGGACCGCCCTGCGGCCTGGTTGAGGTGGAGGTGGTCTACGACTATCACCCCATCACCCCTCTGACCGGCGACCTCTTTCCCGAGGTCGTGGTTCTGGCTGGTTCGGATCGCAAGATCATCGAACCCTACAAGCCCTGCGAGTGACGGCATGACCAGCCAGAAAGATTTGGGGTGTACCCGGCAGAAGTCACAGACCGCGGTGTTCCTGATGCTGATGGTCCTGACCTTCCTGGCGTTCCCCACGGTTCTGGCCCACGCTGACCTGAGGCAGGCAGAAGAAGAGGTGGTGCTGATGGTCCTGCCCAACGGGTCCATCAGGGATGTAGCATTGCCGTGGACTCCTGCCGGGGCCGAACTGGCAGCACAACTGTGGCCCGACCCGGAAGTCAGCCAGGACCGTGCAACTCTGAAGGGGTGTGTCGTCTTGTTTTATGGTGCGTCCAGGAACACCTTGGCCCTGGCACATTTCTGAATCGGGACAACGCGGGAAGATTCCTGCCCTGGCAGCCATACTGCCTGGGCTTTTTGTTGTTCTTGGCGTATCCTTGGCCGCGATACGCAGGATACAGCGGCTTGAGAAAACGCCCGTAGCAACGAGGAACCCACTGCAATGCCCGAGAAAAAGAAACAGTCGAGTATGTTTGAGAGCCCCCATGGCCGGATGCTCGTGCTGCTCTTTTTCGTCGCTGCCATAACCTTCCTCCTGGTGCATGCCCTGACGTATACTACTCCTTTCACGGTGTTGGTGGTGGCCGCCTTGGCGAGCATCGTCCTGGTGGCGGTGCCGACCTTTCTGGCTCTGCGCAAGCTGGAGGAACGCGGACGGCGTTTGTCCGCAGAAGTGGAAGAACGAGCCAGGGCCGAACAGGACCTGCGGGAGAGCGAGGCCAAGTACAGGGCTGTGGCCCAAAGTTTTCCAGATGGGGCGGTGCTCATGTTCGATGAACAGCAGCGCTTCGTGATCGCTGACGGCGCGGGACTGACTCGCTTTGGCTTTGATCCCGGTGATCTGTTGGGGCGTACCCCGTCCGAGGCTTTTGCGGCAGGCCTGGCCACGACCATCGGGGCGGCGGTGGAGGCTGCCCTGGACGGCATGGACTCTGTGTTCGACATCTCCTACTGGGGGCGGCTGGTACAGATGCATGTTCTGCCCGTCAGTGACAGTTCCGGAACCGTCGCGGGCATGGTGGTGGTTCGCGACGTAACCGAGGCCAGACTCTCCGAAAGAGCCCTGGCCGAGGGGGAACGACGCATGTCCACGATCATCGGCAATATGACCGGCATGGTCTATCGTTGCGTACTTGACGAAAAACACACCATGGAGTTTGTCAGCGAAGGATGCCGGGAACTGACGGGATATGCCCCGGCGGACCTGCTGCTGAACCGTCGGGTGTCCTGGCTTGAACTGGTGCATCCCGAGGATCTTTCGGATATGCGTTTCGGAATCAACCGGGCAGTGCACGAGGCCCGGCCCTATTCCCTGAGCTATCGTATTAGGACCAGTAGTGGAGTAGAGAAGTGGGTTCGGGAGCGCGGCGTGTCCGTGTACATGGAAGAGGGTAATTTTCTCATGCTTGAAGGCATCGTCCTCGACATCACCAATGAAAAATTGGCCGAGGACCGCCTGCAGGATGCCTTTTCCGAGTTGGATCAGATCTTCAACTCCACAGGTGACGGTCTCTCACTGCTGGATCTGGATTTGCGGCTCGTGCGGGCCAACAGGACCCTGTGTCGCATGTTCGGGTTTTCGCAGTCCGAGGTCCTCGGGAAACCCTGCAGCGAGGCGATCGGGGGAGAGGACTGCGACACTCCCTTGTGCCCGGTCCAACAAATTCGTGATGGCGCGGAGCGCGTGGACAACGAGTATTCCCATATGGCCGAGGATGGAACCGAGCGGCAGTTTGAGGTGACTACGCTTCCGTTTCGCAACACCCAAGGTGCAACCGTCGGGTATCTCTCCTCCGTGCGGGAGATCACGGATCGGGTGCGGGCGGAGCAGCAGGCACGCGACAGGGAATACCAACTGGTGCAGGCCGACCGACGGGCTGCCCTGGGAACCCTGGTGACCGGCGTGGCCCACGAAATCAACAATCCGAACACGATCATCAGCCTCAACGCGCCCATCCTCAGAAGTATATGGGAAGACGTTTTGCCCATATTGGACCGGCACCATGCCCAGCATGGCGATTTTCCCCTGGGCGGGGGGAAGTATTCCGCGATACGGGATGAGGTGATCCCTCTTGCCACCAAGGTGGTCGAGTCTTCCCGTCGAATCCGTACTATCGTTTTGGATCTCAAGGGGTTTGCCCGTCAGGATGCGACCACCTATGACCAGGAGGTGGACCTGTGCGAGGTGGTCCGCGCTGGGGCCGGGCTGGTTGACAACATGATCAGAAATTCCACCCAGGCGTTCTCGTTGGATCTTTCGTCGGAGCGGGTGGTTGTCCAGGGGCAGTTCCAGCGACTGGAACAAGTGGTTGTCAATGCCCTGATCAATGCCTGTGAAGCCCTGAGCTCTCCTGTGGAGGCCATCTCTGTCGTTGTTATGTCCGAAGGGGAATGGGGTG
>JAHJKV010000418.1 GCA_018822065.1 Pseudomonadota bacterium | reverse complement strand
CCAGCAACGTTGAGTTTCGCCTGGGCGAGATTGAGAATCTGCCCGTAGCGGACTGCGAAGTGGATGTGATCATCTCAAACTGTGTCATCAATCTCTCGCCACACAAGCAGCGGGTCTATGCTGAGATGTTGCGCGTACTCAAGCCCGGAGGACGATTAGCCATTTCAGACATTGTTGCCCTTCGGGAACTGCCGGAGGAAATGCAGCGTGACCTTACGATGGTGGCGGCCTGCGTTGGCGGTGCCCAGCAGGTGGGCGGCATCGAAAGTGTGCTCCAGGAACTGGGGTTCACGGATATTCGAGTGGAACCCATGGACAGCGCGCGCGAGACTATCGCCACCTGGTTCCCTGATCGTGGAATCGAATACTACGTGGCTTCTGCATCCATCACGGCCCGAAAGCCGGAAACTAGCTGTTGTGGTTAGTTGATTATAAGGAGCGACCATGAATAGCAGGCGATTACAAGTTCGAGTTGTCAGGAAGTTTCAGGAAGGATGGCTCTGTGCTGAGGCCGTAGCAGGATCTGTATTGGAGCACCTCGGCCTGGAGTCTCAGCCGGAGCTGAGGCGGGCCATCTCTGCCTTTAACTATGGTTTGGGCGGCACGGGGCTCGAACATTGCGGGGCATTTACCGGCGGCGTACTTGCTCTCGGTGTTCTTTTCGGCCGCGACCAGCCAGATTTAGAGTTGAGGGTTCTCAAAACCGAGATCGAGAACTACAGACGTTGGTTCATTGAAACCTTTGGAACGTTGTCCTGTAGCGAACTCCGAGATTCCTTTGGGGAAACGAAGGAGTCTGAATGCGGATCCCTCTCGGTTCAGGCTGTTGTCTGGCTCTCTCATCGCATTGAGCAAAGACAACCTGCGGTCAAAGTAGGCGACTTCAATGACCAGAGCCGCCTCCGCGTCAAGCTCGGGCAGTGCCCCTTTGCCAGCCACTCCTGACGCAAGACACCCATCTGTGCCAAACACAAAAGGCCTTGCGGATCATCTCCGCAAGGCCTTGATTCTTATGGTCGGGATGAGAGGATTTGAACCTCCGGTCTCTGCGTCCCGAACGCAGCGCTCTACCAGACTGAGCCACATCCCGTTGAAGAAGAGGATGCTTAACGTAGTCGGGGGGGAAAGGCAAGAGGGTAGTTGGGGTTTTCGTAGAGGGCTGTTGGTTGGAGATGTCGTTTGACTCTTTGGGAGATTTCTAGGAGTATTTCTCGGCAAAAGTCGATTTTTAACGG
Organism: Pseudomonadota bacterium; assembly: GCA_018822065.1. Taxonomy (GTDB): domain Bacteria; phylum Desulfobacterota; class Desulfovibrionia; order Desulfovibrionales; family Desulfovibrionaceae; genus JAHJKV01. The sequence goes on along the minus strand of JAHJKV010000418.1, from coordinate 4,376 downwards.
AATCCTGTTTGCCTTTCGTCGTAAAAAAACTTAACTATGTAAACACGCTCGGTTTTTTCATGCTCTTCTGTTGCAACGCTTTGAAATTGTTCAAGAGTACCGGGCTCCAAGGAGTTTGCTTGTGATCAAGGTCCTCGTTGTGGATGATTCTGCCTTCATGCGTAAGGCTATCGCCACCATGTTGGAGAAAGACCCCCAGATACAGGTCGTCGGTTCTGCAAAGAACGGTCAAGAAGGCCTGGAAATGATAAAACAATTTAATCCGGACGTGGTCACTCTCGACATCGAGATGCCGATCATGGACGGGCTTACTGCGTTGCGACACATCATGATGGAGTCGCCGCGACCGGTGCTCATGGTCAGTTCCCTGACCACCGAGGGAGCTGAATCCACGCTCAAGGCCATGGAACTCGGTGCTGTGGACTTCATTCCCAAGCAGCTCTCCAAGGTCAGTCTGGATATCGTCAAGATCGAATCCAACTTGATCGAGAAGGTCAAGGCCATTGCCACCCGCAAGATACGGCCTCTCTCGTTGACGCGGCCTGTTCCTATCAGCCTGCCCCGCCCTGTCTATCAGCGCCCCGCTGCCGGGACACCGCTATCGGACCGGGCTTCCCTCTCGGCCCCCAGGGCTCGAGTCACCCATGACGTGGTCGCCATAGGTGTTTCCACGGGCGGTCCGCCAGCGGTCCAGAAGATTCTTTCAGCCCTGCCCAAGGAGTTTCCCGCTTCCATCGTCATTGCCCAACACATGCCTGCCGCCTTTACTGGTCCCTTTGCCGCCCGTTTGGACGGAGTGAGTCAGCTGACGGTCAAGGAGGCAGAAAACGGGGATCGCCTGAGAGCGGGACATGTTTATGTCGCGCCTGGGGGCAAGCATATGCGCTTGGAGCAGAAGATCACCCATGTGGAGATCGTGATTACGCCGGAGCCTGCAGCGGCTCTGTATAAGCCTTCTGCCGACGTGCTGGTTGGCTCCGTGGCCAATGCGGTCGGCAAAAGAGGGCTTTCAGTTATTCTCACTGGCATGGGGGCGGACGGCATGCTCGGTGTTCGTGATCTGAAAGCCAAGGGCGGCATGGCCCTTGCCCAATCCGATGCCAGCTGCGTCGTGTATGGCATGCCCAAGGCCATCGTGGATGAGGGGCTCGCCGACAAGGTTGTGGACATCGACGACATGGCCGCTTCCATTGTGGAGTATCTCTACAAATGATACCACCCGAAAAGGGGGGCTCATGGCGAATACTGATTTTTTGAAAGGTCTTCTGGGAGACAACAAAGAAGAGCTGCGAGAAGCCGCTTTTCTGGCTGGCGATGCCCGTAGCGTCGATGCTGTGCCGTTGCTCGCCGAGCTTCTGAAAGACAGCAACCTCGGTGTGCAGGAGGCGGCCGACGCAGCTCTGCGCCGCATTGGCGGACGGGAAACCGTGGAGGCGGTGTTGCCACTTCTGAGGAGCGATTCTGCTCCGACGCGTAATCTTTCCATGGACATCCTGCGCCAAGTGGGCGGGGAGCATATGGACGCTCTGGTGGGACTGGTCCATGATGACGATGCGGACATTCGGATTTTTGCCTCGGACATTCTTGGTTCCACTGGGAGCAACCGAGCACTCAAATCCTTGTGCGACATGCTGCTCAAGGACCCGGAGGTCAACGTTCGCTATCAGGCGGCCGTGAGCCTCGGCATCCTTGGCATGCCCGAAGCCGCCGCTTGCTTGAACAAGGCGATGAAGGACGAAGAATGGGTGCAGTATTCGGTCATCGAGGCCCTGGCCAAGCTCAAGCAGTCAAGCTCTGTCGATGCCCTGGTCAAGGCCATGGATCACTCATCAGACCTAGTGGGCTCCATGATCATCGACGCCCTGGGGGCCATGGGCAATGTCAAGGCCGTGAAAGTACTCCTCGATCGCATGGAGAGTTCTCCGGCCGCCTTGCGCAATAAAATTGTCAAGGCAGTCATAGATATTTTGGGCGGCAAATCATTGGCATTGCTGAGCGATAACGAGCGTGAGCATTTACGCATGTATATGCTCCACGCTCTGGATGACGATGAGGTCGAGACTCAGGATGCGGCCATTCTTGGTCTCGGTTATATCGGCGGCGAAAAGGCCTCGGCGTCCATTCTTGGACTGGCGACCAACCTCGACCCCGATCGCGACCAGGACCGTCTGGCTATTATTTTCGACAGTCTGGCGCGGATCGGCATGACCCCCGCCCTGACCAAGGCCCTTGAGAGCGGCGAATGGAAGATGGCACGGTGCGCAGTCTACACCTTGGGACTCATCGGCGGCCCGGATGTCTCCCAGGTCATGGTGGATGCATTCTGGGACAAGGACCTGGAGATGCAGCGCGAGATCGCCAGAACCCTGGGCAAGATCGCCGATGAAACCGCGAAAAAATTCTTCCTTTTCGTCCTGGATCGCCATCAGGACGGCAAGGTTCTCAAAAGCGCCCTTCGCTTCCTGGGAGGCAAACTTTCCGGCAAGGAGGCCGGGGAGACGTTGTTTAAGCTCCTCTCCCATGAATACGACGACGTCAAGGAAGCCGCCTTGGACGCATGTATTGCCATTGGCGGCGCGACCATGATCGACAGGTTCAAGGATATGGCTGCTAGCAAGGACCCCATCGATCGACTCATGTCCGCCTATGCCTTGGGCCGAATGAACGGTCTGGACCATCTCGATTTCCTAAAAAATGCCCTGGAGGACGAGGAACCGGACATCCGCAAGGTCGCCTTGGAGTCCGTGTCGCTCATGTGCCAAGCCAGTGAAAAAGCACTTGAGCTTGTCGTCTCGCGTCTCAACGACGAGAATCGCGAAGTGCGGATTGCCGTTGTCGAGGTGATGGGCAATTGTTATTCAGACAATGTCCTGCCGTATCTGGTCGAGGCCCTGAACGACCAGGAAGACTGGGTGAAAATCCGAGCATTGGAAGCCCTGGCGTCCTTGAGGCCACCGGATGTGGTGTCCCATCTCGCTCCTCTGCTTGAAACGCCGAATACCCTGGTGGCGATCAAGGCTATCGAGGCCATCGGTTCCATAGGTGGCGCTGCTGCCTTCAAGGTCCTCCTGAATGCTTCCCACGGTGAGGAGCAGGAATTGGCCCAAGCCGCAGAAGTGGCCATGGAAAAACTGCAACAGACCGAAGCGGGAGAAGAGTAGATGGCCTTGTTTTCCAAATCCATGTCGCTGAGCAAGGAAACCAAGATCAGCGAGGTGGAGTTTAAAAAGCTCAGAGATTTTGTCTATGAGCAATGCGGCATCTTCGTGCCGGACAACCGCACCTATCTGATGGAAAACAGGCTGGCCAACCGTTTGAAGGAGTTGAACCTCAAAAGCTACGAGGAATACTACCACTACCTTCAATACGATCCTGGCAAGAAACAGGAGCTGAACCGGCTGTTTGAAGTCATCACCACCAACGAAACAAGTTTCTATCGCAATCCGCCGCAGATACAGGTTTTTCAGGAGAATGTGGTGCGGGATCTGGTGACTTCCCTGCGTAAATCCGGGCAAAAACGTCTCCGTATCTGGTCGGCGGGCTGCTCCACGGGAGAAGAGCCCTATACGATCGCTGTGGTTTTGCACGAAGTCATCGGCGCGGAAATCAGTTCCTGGGACATCAAGATCACGGCCAATGATCTCTCGGAACGTGTCCTGACCTCTGCCCGGAGAGGGGTCTACTCTGATTATGCGCTCCGGACCACGCCACCGGAACTGGTCAGCAAGTATTTCGATAAGGACGACAAGATGTTCAAGGTCCGTCCAGAGGTGAAACGGCTGGTTTCCTTCGGCCAGATCAACCTGAACGATCGCCTGCAGCTCAAACGAGTGGAACGCTCACAGATAGTGTTCTGTCGAAATGTCATCATATATTTTGATGACGACATGAAAAAGCGTGTCATATCGGCCTATTACGACAACCTTCAGCCCGGTGGGCACCTTCTTATCGGGCATTCGGAGTCCCTTCATAACATCTCTCGGGTGTTCAAGCCTATTCATCACCCCGGGGCGATCGTGTACAAGAAGGAGGAATAAATGGCTAAACATATTCTTATAGTCGATGATTCGAAGACGGTTCGAAACCTGGTCGCTTTCATCATGAAGAAGGAAGGCTTCCGGGTGACCACGGCCGAAGACGGGCTGGATGGTTTGGAAAAACTGTATGGTGCGGGTGATGTCGACCTGGTTGTTTCGGATGTGAACATGCCCCGTATGGATGGCCTGAGTTTCATAAAGACCCTGCGGGAGCAACCTGCATATCGTGATATGCCAATCATTGTTCTGTCCACCGAAGGTGAGAACAAGGATATCGACACCGGTCTTTCCGTGGGTGCCAATGTATATATGATCAAGCCCGCGCAACCGGATAAACTG
>JAHJKV010000417.1 GCA_018822065.1 Pseudomonadota bacterium | reverse complement strand
GACACCTCCTGATATCTAGTTGTATGACTAGACAACATGGTGACAGAAAAGTCAAGCGTATTATACGGAATATCAAGAAATATGCAGAGAAGAGGGTGAAGTTGTCTGGTCAAAGGGCCAAACGCAAGAGCCCCGCACTGTCGAAGTGCGGGGCTTTGTTTGAATCATAGTGCGGGAGCGCTCAGCTCTCCACCTGCTCCCCGGTCTTGCCGAAGCGTCTCTGCCGTCCGGCATACGACTCCAGGGCCTTGTCCAGTTCCGCTGGGGTGAAGTCGGGCCAGTGGGTGTCGGTGAAGTAGAATTCGGAGTAGGCCGACTGCCAGAGGAGGTAGTTGGAGAGGCGGTATTCGCCGGAGGTGCGGATGACCAGGTCGGGGTCGGGCTGGCCCACGGTGTAGAGCTGGTCGCTGAAGGTCTCTGCGGTGATCTCCTCGGGCTTGAAGCCCTTGGCGACGATGCGCTGGGCAGCCCGGACGATCTCGTCTCGCCCGCCATAGTTCAGGGCCAGGTTCAAGATCATGGACTTGCAGTCACGGGTTTTGCCGAGCACCAGCTTGAGCACTTGGCGTACGGCAAAGGGGAAGGCGTCATAGTCGCCGAGCACCCGGAGCTGGACATCGTTTTTGATCAGGGTGGGTAGTTCGCGGGTCAGGAACTGGACCAGGAGGTCGAAGAGCACCTTCTTTTCTTCCTCGGGCCGTTTCCAGTTTTCCGTGGAGAAGGTGTAGAGGGTCAGGTGGGCCACGCCAAGTTCGCGGCAGTGGGTCACTATATTTAGGGCGGCTTCGGTGCCAGCCTTGTGGCCCTGGCTGCGCTTCAGGCCCTGGGCTTTGGCCCAACGACCGTTTCCGTCCATGACGATGGCGATGTGCGTGGGGATGGTGCTGGTCTCTGGCATTGGGTTCCGTCGGTCTGAGGTGAAAAAGAACCGGGGTGGGACCGAGCCCACCCCGTGAATGAACGGCTCTACCGACTATTCTGATAGGGAAGCGCGCCGAGGTCAATCCGCCATCGTGTTTTTGGCAATATTTTACCGGACCACGATGACTTTCGGTGGTGCGGGAATCAGATTTCGAGAATTTCCTTTTCCTTGGCCGCCAGGGATTCGTCGCCCATCTTGACGTACTCGTCGGTGAGCTTCTGGACGTCATCCTGGCTCTTGTGCAACTCGTCCTCGGTGATTTCCTTGTCCTTTTGCATCTTTTTCAGGGATTCGTTCATGTCCCTGCGGATGTTGCGGATAGCGACCTTGGCTTCTTCAGTGTATTTTTTGGCGATCTTGACCAGGTCTTTGCGGCGTTCCTCGGTGAGAGCCGGGATGCTGATGCGGATGACCTTGCCGTCGTTGGTCGGGTTCAATCCCAGGTCGGAGGTCTGGATCGCCTTTTCCACGGCACCGAAAGCACCCTTGTCCCAGGGCTGGATGGAAATGGTCCGGGAATCGGGCACGGAAATGGAAGCGATCTGGTTCAGCGGGGTGGCTGTGCCGTAGTAGTCCACTTCCAGCGTGTCCACCAGCGAGGTGGAGGCGCGTCCGGTCCTGAGTTTGCCAAATTCGCGATCCAGGCTGGTCAGGGCGCCGTCCATCCTTTTTGTGCCGTCAGCAATCACCGTCTTCATCTTAATTTCCTCCTGCAACGATGGTTCCGATCTCTTCGCCGTTCAGTACTCGGGCGATGTTTCCCTCTTCAAAGAGGTTGAATACGATAATGGGCAGATTGTTGTCCCGTGCCATGGAGATGGCCGTGGAGTCCATGACCCGGAGGCGCTTCTGGAGCACCTCGAAAAAGGTGATGCGGTCATATTTGACGGCATCGGCATTGGTCATCGGGTCCTTGTCATACACGCCGTCTACCTTGGTGGCCTTGAAGATGGCCTCGGCTTTCAGTTCCATGGCCCGGAGGGCTGCTGCGGTGTCTGTGGTGAAATAGGGGTTGCCCGTGCCAGCGGCACAGATGACCACGCGGCCTTTCTCCAGGTGCCGGATGGCCCGGCGGCGGATGTATGGTTCGGCCACTTCCTTCATGTCGAAGGCGGTCATGACCCGAGTCTGGCAGCCCAGCTTTTCCAGGGCGTCCTGCACGGCTAGGGCGTTCATCACCGTGGCTAGCATGCCCATGTAGTCGGCCTGGGCACGGTCCATGCCCTTGGCGCTGGCGGCCATACCGCGAAAGATGTTTCCGCCGCCGATGACCAGGGCCACCTGCAGGCCACTGGCGGCCACGGCCGCGATCTCCTTGCAGAACTGACCGGTCGCGGCGGGCTCGATGCCGAACTGTTGTTCACCAGCCAGAGCCTCGCCACTGAGCTTGATCAATACACGGGAATATTTCACCTGTGACAACCTCCTGATGCACGGATAATAAAGGTACGCTGGAAAGGCAAGTCGGATCGGAAGTTTCCGTTCGTTCCCTGCCGCGTAGTACATGAACGCCGACCTCCGCTGGTCAGTGATACGCTGCTTTCAGTTTCTTTTCCATGCCCGTGTCGCCCCCAGTCAGTCTCAGATTTGTTTCCCGGCTGTTTCAACCCGGGCGGCCTTGCGACAGGGCAAAAAAAACGGGCCCGAAGGCCCGTTTTCAAATGCTCTATTGTGCGTCTTCGCCAAGGGCGAGTCGAACAAACCCGCTCAGGGTGATCTTGGTACCCTTGAGCAGATCCTTTACTGCTTTCTTGTCGTCCTTGATGAACGGCTGTTCAAGCAAGCAGACATCCTTGTAGAACTTGTTGATGCGGCCGATGATGATCTTTTCCGCGATCTCTTCGGGCTTGCCTTCGTCCAGAGCCTGGGTCTTGTAGATGGCCATTTCCTTGGCCTTGACGTCTTCGGGGACCTGGTCGGAGGAGGCGCAGAGCGGGTTGGTGGCGGCAACCTGCATGGCGATGTCCTTGGCCAGGGCCGCGTCTGCGTCGGTGGCACCGGCCAGAGCGACGAGCACGCCGATCTTGCCGTTGGAGTGGACATAAGAGCCGACGATGCCATCGACCGCCAGCTTGGCCACACGGCCAACACCCATGTTTTCGCCGATCTTGGTGACCAGGTCGGTGAGGTCGGTCATCTCAGCCGGGATTTCCTCGGTTGTCGCGTATCCACCGGCAGCGACCTTGGCGGCCAGTTCGGTGGCAAAGGCGGTGAATTCCTCGTTCTTGGCAGCGAAGTCGGTCTCGCATTTGAGTTCGACCATGACGCCGGAACCGGGAGCGATATTGACACCGATGGTGCCTTCGCTGGTCGCGCGTCCGGCTTTCTTTTCAGCCTTGGCCATGCCGCGCTCACGCAGCAGAGTGATGGCTTTTTCCTCGTCGCCGCCAGCTTCCACCAACACCTTCTTGCAATCCATCATGCCTGCGCCGGTTTTTTCGCGCAGGGCTTTCACCTGAGAAGCAGAAATAGACATTATAGGTGTCTCCTCTATAAATAGCTTAGTCTTCGGTTTTTTCTTCAGCAGGAGCCTCGGCGGCCTTTTCCTCGACCTTGGGGGCCGGGGCAGGGGCGGCTTCCTTCTTGGGGGCCGGGGCCGGGGCAGCTTCCTTCTTGGGAGCGGCTTTCTTGGGAGCTTCCTTCTTTTGGGCTTCCATTTCCATTTCGGCCTTGGCCGCGTCGCGCTCTTGGCGATGAGCCATGCCGTCGAGGCAGGCGTCGGCGATGTGCTGGGCGAAAAGTTTGATGGCGCGGATGGCGTCATCGTTGCCCGGAATGATGTAGTCCACGACGTCGGGGTCGCAGTTGGTGTCGACAACGGCCACGATGGGGATGCCCAGCTTGCGGCACTCGGCCACGGCAATGTGTTCGCGCTTGGGGTCAACGATGAAGGCGACCGAAGGCTGCTGGGACATGTCCTTGAT
>JAHJKV010000416.1 GCA_018822065.1 Pseudomonadota bacterium | reverse complement strand
CTGCAAGGTGGTCTGGAGCGACGGCCGCATCGTCGGGGTCACCGCCGTGGGCCACGAGGCCTCCCGGCTGGTCACCGCCGCCACGATCATGGTCCAGCAAGCCTGGACCCGCGAAGACGCCACCAACCTCATCTTCGCCCACCCCACCCTGGACGAGATATTGAAACAGGCACTCTTGGCCGAGGTGAAACCGAGCTAGCGGCAGGTATTGCATCACAACGAAAAGGGGGCCGATCAGCCCCCTTTTTCATTCAACTTTCACGTTTCCAGTCCAGCTTCACCCCTCATCCTCCCGCTTCCACAGCGGCATGGCCACCTGCTCCAGGGTGCGCCGGTCGAGCCAGTCCTGATAGAGGGCGCAGAGTTCGTCTTCACCCAGCTCACGAAACCAGTTCCGGTTCTCCCAGGCGCGCCTGACCAGCCGCTGCTCGTTGCCCAGCATGCCCTGGACATGGACCAGCCGGTCCAGCCAATGCTGAGCGCGGTCGTGCCGGGAATCCTTGGCTGCCAGACGGGCGGCACGGGCGAAATGTTGCATGCGCGGACAGAAGCCAGCCAAAAGATCGGCCCAGACAAAGGCCTCGCCGACAATCCCATTCTCTTCAAGGGCGGTAATGAGGGGCACATAGCCCTCGAAGAAAAGCGGAAAACGTTCGAGCAAGGCCGGGAGTTCTTCCACCTGCCCGTCCCAGTTCGTGGGCTGCGCTTCCACCAGGAAGGGTTCCAGCCACTTGGTCAACCGCACCTTGAACCCCTCCTTGCGGGCGTAGCGGTGCAGGTCTGAGGTGAAGCACCCCCGACAGCGCTGGTCCAGCAGTTCGGCATTGGCCCCGGCGTTGGCGAACCGGCCTTCGGTCCGACTGGTGTGGTGCAGGACCACGCTCCGAGGCTCACACCCAACGCGCAGACCGCGCCGTGCCAATTGGCAGCAGAGGTCCAGGTCCTCGGAGCCGTTGCGGTAGCCGGAATGAAAGCCCCCGCAGTCCAGAAAGATGTAGCGTGGCATAAACAGGGCGGCAGCGCTGATGGCCTGCAGGGTGCGCGGTTTGCTCGCCGCCGGATGTTGCCACGGGAACCCCTCGAACAGGTGCATGGGATGCAGGTTGGGATCAAAACAGACGCCCAGATGCTGCACCCGGCGCGATTCGGGATAGATGAGCAGCGGCGACACCGCCCCCAAGCGCGGGTCGGCAGCCAGGGCCTTGAAAAGCGGGTCTGCCCACCCGTGGGTCAGTTCGGTATCATTGTTCAGAAAGAACAGATGGATGGCGTCCGCAGCTTCAGCCCCGAGGGTGCAGGCCACCCCGAAGCCGAGGTTTTCCGTCTGGCGCAGATAGAGGAACCGATCCGGAAAGAGCGCCTCCAGCAAGGGTTTGCACTGGGTCGAGGTCGCGTCACTGCTGCCGTTGTCCACCACGATCACCTGGAAGAAATCCCCCCGGGTCTGCTCCCGCAGGCTCAGAAGACAGGCCTGGGTCAACTCCCACTGGTCATAGACCGGGATGATGACAGCCAGCTGGTTCACTGGGCCTCCGGATGATCGATCTCATGCCGCACCACCGCCTGATTGTAGGCGGCGGCAATGGCCGACTCGGTCAGGGTGCCCATGGGCCGCATGCTCACCCGGTCGTGCACCACTGGCAATTGCGAGACCCCGCGCTTGGTCAGGAGTGCGGAGGCCTCCTCCAGGTTGTTGTCCGGGGTGATCACTGAAAGGTCCGTGGTGGCGAGGTCCTTGGCGATGATCAGCATCTGCAACCCCGGTTCCTGGAGCACGGCCCTGATGTCCCGGAAGGAGATGATCCCCACCAGCTTGTTTTCGTTGTTGACCACATGCAGATAGGGTGCGTTTTCGGTCTTGAAGGTCCAGATGATCTCCGAGAGCGTGGCAAACTCCGGGATGGTGAAAATATTACTGTCCATGGATTCACGCACCAGGGTATTGCGGAGCACGGTCTGTTCGCGTCCCGCCGTGATGTCGATCCCCCGCCGCAGGAGCTTGATGGTGTAGATGGAGCCCCGGCGAATGGAGGAGGTGAGGACCGTGGTCAGGATGCAGGTGATCATCAGGGGCAGAATGATGGAATAGTCGCCTGTCAGCTCAAAAATAATCAGGATGGCAGTGATAGGCGCGTAGGTGGTTCCGGCCACAACTCCGCCCATGGCCACCAGGGCATAGGCCCCCGGAGCCGCGGTCAGAGTAGGCCAAAGCCAGTTCACGGCACAGCCAAATCCACCGCCGGTCATGGCCCCGATGAAGAGGGACGGCGCGAAGATGCCGCCGGACCCACCAGAACCCAGAGTGAGGGAACTGGCAAAAATCTTCACCCAGGCCAGGGTGAACAGCGCCCAGAAGCCCAACTGATTGGTCAGGGAGAGGTTCATGGCCCCATAGCCCACGCCGAAGGCCTCGGGAAACCAGATGATCACGCCACCTAGCACGGCCCCGCCCAGGGCAGGCTTCAGCCATCCCGGCAGGGGCATCAGGTCGAAACCATCTTCGAAAAGATAGACTGTCTTGGTGAAGATCAGGGCGGCGAAGGCGGTGGCGATGCCCAGAAGCGGGTAGAGCCCGAACTCCCAGAGGGAGACTATGGTGTAGTCCGGGATGACAAAGGCCGGAAGGTCTCCCAGGTAATAGCGTGAAATGGTGGTGGCCGTGACCGAGGCGAGCACCACGGGCGAGAAACTCATAAGCCCGAAGTCCCCGATGATGATCTCCAGGGCAAAGAGCACCCCGGCGATGGGCGCATTGAAGGTGGCGGCAATGCCCGCTGCCGCGCCGCAACCCACAACGGTCTTCATGTGGATGGACGGCACCTTGAACAGCTGGCCGAGGGTCGAGCCGATGGACGCGCCGATCTGGACCATGGGTCCCTCGCGTCCGACGCTGCCGCCCGAGCCGATGGTCACGGCCGAGGCGAAAATCTTGGCCAGGGCCACCCGTTTGCGGATGTGGCCGCGCCGCAGGGCAATGGCTTCCATGACCTCCGGCACCCCGTGCCCCTTGGCCTCGCTGGCAAAGAAATGGATGACCACCCCGGCGATAAGTCCGCCCAGGGCGGGCATGGCGATCTTCAGGTACCAGGGGACGGAACCGATCCAGGAGAGCACATCCTCGCCATGCTGGTAAAACAGCCACTGCATGCTGCGCAGCACAAAGCGGAAGAGCAAGGCACCGTACCCGGCCAGCACGCCGATGAGTATGGCCAGGAGCAGGGTCGTGACTTCACGGTCGGGATGTGGAAAACGGATAACCCGCCGCCATAACGGGATGCTCTTTTCAGTCATCACTCCCCATATTTTGTATCCAACACAAACGAATCTCTTGCAATCTATCATGAAATGCGGCCATGCCACAACGGTCTTGAGCCCTGCACCCAAAAAGCGTATGAACGCCGGACCACACCAAGGAGTCACCCGTGAAGATAAAGAGCACCCCAATAGAGGTCCAGGCCGAATTCGACATGTGGTTCTACGCTGAAATCAGCCAGGAACCACGTATCTCTCAAGAAATGCTCGAAAAACTTGAGCCGAAATGGAACAGCTGGATCAACCATCTCAAGGGCTATTCGCTGAAGAACGAGGAAGGCCCCGGGTCCTGGGTGCTCCTCTACCTGGACGAAACCGCCGAGGCGGAAATAGACGCCATCTGGAAGGAATCGCCGTCCGAGGGAATGACCTTCCACTCCCTGGCCATCACAATGGTCATGTCTGCGGCCCGCATCCTCATTCCCGAACTGGAACAGCACCAGTGCGCCCCCCTGCCCAACCCCGTGGCCCCCATTCAGGACGCCTTCGAGGAACTGGGCCTGGACTGGGCCACCGAGACGACCATCAGCCGCAAATATGCCGTCTTCACCTACATGCCCTACAAGGGCGGATGCGCCATCTGCGCCATGGAAGAGGATTGCCCCACCAAACAGCTGGCCGATCGCTGGAAGAGGAAATAGCATGCCCTACACCGCCAAGGAGATCCTGACCCTGCAGGTGGCCCCTGCCCTGGGCTGCACCGAACCCGTGGCCGTGGCCCTGGCCGCTGCCGCCGCTGCGGCCTTGCTGCCCGGCACCGGCTTTACCTCCCTGCGTGTCCGTGTGGACCCCAATGTCTACAAGAACGGCCTAGCCGTTTCCATCCCCGGCACCGCCGGCCTGCTCGGCCTGGACACGGCTGCGGCCCTGGGTGCCCTGGGCGGCGACCCCGCAGCCAGACTGGAGGTTTTAGCCTCCCTCAACGAGGCCGTCGTCCGGGAGGCTTCGGCTGCCCTGACTGCCAGGAAGGTCACCGTCGATATCCTGCGCGAGGTCAAGGGGCTGCACATCGAGGTAGAGGTGACCCGTGGAACCGATACGGCCCAGTGCGTGATCACCCGCCTGCACGACAACATCGTCTCTCTCTCGATCAACGGCGAGGCCCAGTTGAACCACCCGCTGCTCTCGGCGGTGGCCGAGGATGGCGGCGACAGTCTGCTGGCCATGGAACAGTGGCTCAAGGAGCGGACCCTCTCCGAACTCCTGGCCCTGACCGATGACCTGGACGAGGACGATTTCGATTTCCTGCGCCAGGGCGTGGAGCACAACCTGGCCCTGGCTGAATATGGCCTGAAACACGGGCCCGGCCTGGGCATCGGCAAAGGACTGGAGCGGATGATCCGCCAGGGACTACTGACCAACGACATGTCCCTGGCCGCCCGCATGCTGACCTCGGCAGCCTCGGATGCGCGCATGGCCGGGGTGAACCTTCCGGCCATGAGTTCCGCCGGTTCCGGCAACCACGGCCTGACCGCCATCCTGCCCATCGTGGCGGTGATGGATTATGTGGCCGCAGGGGAGCAGGACATGCTCGAAGCCATTGCCCTGTCGCACATCGTCACCGCCTACGTGAAGGCCCACACAGGTCGTCTCTCGGCGGTCTGCGGCTGTTCGGTTGCTGCCGGAGCCGGAGCCACCGCCGGAGTCGCCTACCTTTTGGGCGGCACGGTCACTCACATGGCCGGGGCCATCAAGAATCTCATCGAGGACCTGGCAGGCATCATCTGCGACGGGGCCAAGGCAGGCTGCTCCCTCAAGCTGGCCACGGCGGCAGGCTCGGCCGTGCTGGCCGCCCTCTATGCACTGCAGGGAATCTCTGTCATGGATACGGACGGAATTGTCGGCGCATCGCCGGAACAGAGCATGCGCAACGTTGGCGAACTCTCCACCCAGGGTATGATCGAGACCGACCGCACCATCCTGGAGATCATGCTCAAAAAGAAATTTTCGAAAGTCTAGGCAGGTCGCCCTGGCGGCTCACTGCCGGGCGCTGAAATAGGCCACTTTGTCGGGCGGGGTCTTGTTTTCGAACAGGGTCTCCACGGCCTCGCGGCTTTCGGCCGCCAGACTTAAAGGGGCCACTGCCAGCCCTGAGGAAGCGCCGCCATAATGGCGCAAGGCCTGATCGATGAACTCCGCATCCACGAAGCTGACCGGCATGGACAGGGAGGACCCGGCATAGATCAGGCCCGCGATGATGGTATGGATGCGCTCGGGGGGGCGGGTGATGAACAGCCCGGTTTTGACCAGGGCCTCGGCCACCTGGTCCGGGAACATGCCAGCGGCCCGCCCCAGTTCCTGGTCAAAGAAAGGCTGGGCGGCCAGATAATAATTGGGGTCGAGCTTGCAGGCAATGGACCGGCCTGGCACATTCAGCAGGGCGGGGTCTTTGACCCAGGCCTTGGCCAGGGCCATCTGCAAACGGATCACCCGTTCCTGGTAATCGAGCAGGGGCATGGGCGTTCCTCCTGCTTCCAAAGACCACAATCCGCGAATTATTTCAAGAGGAACAACCAACAAGGCTGCCACGTCGGGAATATTCACCCTGGCGGCCTTCGCGAAGCACCCGCTTCCGTTCTGCTCCCTACGCCGAACCGGCCAGATATTCCTCGCAGGACACCACCTGTGCATAGCCGAATCCCAACGCAGCCACAAAGGCCGCATGCACCTTGGCTGCCGGCACATCCACGCCACCAAAGCTCAAGTCTGCTGCCGCGCAGGCGTCATGGACGAGCTGACAGGCAAATCCCATATCCGAGGCTGCGCGCACCCCGGCGTCCACACACATGTTGGTCATCATGCCGCACACCACCAGGCTCTTTATTCCCCGCTCCCGCAACAAAGCCTCCAGACCTGTGCCCAGAAAGGAGTTGGGCCTTTGTTTAATGATCACCGTCTCATCGCCCTGAGGACGAACACTGGCATGGATGGCAACCCCCTCTGTATCGGGCAAGAAAAAGGTGGATCCTGGAGCCAAAGATTCGTGCTGGACATGCACCACCGGCCTGCCCTGCTGCCTGAAGGCCGCCAGCAGTTGAGCAGCTTTGGCTCCCGCCGGTGCCGCGCCAGGCAGAGGAAAGCTCCCACCTGGGAAATAATCGTTCTGAAGGTCAATGATCATGAGGGCCGTCGTGTGCATGGAAACTCCTTGCGTGTTTACGTTCCTTCGAATGTAGTCAGCCTGCTCCCTTGACGAAATAGTCTGAATAGACAAATGATTCGCCAAAAGAGACAATCCGCACTGGGAAAAGCCATGCGTATCGGAATACTGGCATAGACATCTTATTATATTACTAAGAAAAGTATCCGCGCCCAACTGTTTGTGTTAGTTAAAAAATAATTGCGACTCTCGTTTATCACATGAAACAAACGAATGCCACTCTAGACGAGCAAAGATGGTCCATCCAGGCCTAGCGCACTTCTCGTTTTGTCAAAAGTATCCTTGGGCCGGATGAACCGAAATTTTTGGCTGCGGGTATGGACG
>JAHJKV010000415.1 GCA_018822065.1 Pseudomonadota bacterium | reverse complement strand
CCCTTGGATCGATGACATGGGGAGAGTCAAACGCCCTTCTTGGTCAGATGCTTCCTGAACGTATTGCCCTCTTCGTGGGCTGGATTGAGCTTCAGGGCGGAATCCACGTAGACGCTGGCCTGGGCCAGGTCGCCTTTTTCGTAGTAGGCGCGGGCCAGGTTCAGGTGCAGGTTCTCATCCGAGGGGGAGATTTCCATGGAGCGCTTGTAGTAGTCGATGGCGTCGTCGAACATGCCGGACTTGCGCAGGTTGATGCCGAACTCGTTGAAGAGGTGCTTGTGCTCCTCCTCGAAGGCGGCCTCGATGGAGACCACGCGCTCGAAGACCTCGTGGGCCTTTTCCTTTTCGCCCCGGGCGATGAACACCAGGCCGATGCCAAAATTGGCGCGCACGTTTCGCTCGTCCAGCTTGATGGCCTTGCCGTATTCCATCTCCGCGGTGAAGGTCTCGCCGCGCTTGCGGAACTTGTCGCCCCTGGCCACGGACTTGGTGACCTCGCGCATTCTCGGCAGGGCCTTTTCCTGCCAGATGGACGGTTCGGGAAGATATTCGGCCATCAGCTCCTCGCGGTCGAT
This sequence comes from Pseudomonadota bacterium, assembly GCA_018822065.1. Lineage (GTDB taxonomy): Bacteria > Desulfobacterota > Desulfovibrionia > Desulfovibrionales > Desulfovibrionaceae > JAHJKV01. Next base: position 13,428 of record JAHJKV010000415.1, on the reverse strand, counting down.
GACCCGCTTGTTGCCGATGGGCGTATAGTTGTCTCCCATGGGCTGGATGGCAACCCGCTTCTCGTCCTCGTTGTAAACGAAATAGTAGAAGGTTTGCTGCACTCGTTTGCTGGTGGTGCCAGTACCTATCTTCATGGCCTTCTGCACGGAAAAGATGCCGAGGATTTCATCGGAACCAGTCTTCAAAGTCTCGTTCATAAACTATGCACTCCCTTTGGAGCATTGATCGTGATTGGGGAGGCATACTCTACACTGCATCGCAGTCAAAGAGAAGCCCCGGGGGAGCGGAGGAGGCAGGTTTATTCCAGACGCTGACCAGGCTGGATCGTCCCGCCATCATGGAGGATGCGCTCCACTGTCTCCTCGCTCACGGGCTTGGAGAAGAGATAGCCCTGCACGAACTGGCAGCCGGCCTCCTTCAGGAAGTTGAGCTGACCCATGGTTTCCACGCCTTCTGCCACCACCTTGTGGCCCAGGGAGAGGCCGAGGGAGATGATGGTCCGGATAATGGCTTGGCTGTCACGGTCTTCTTCCAGATTGGCCACGAAGGCCCGGTCAATCTTGACAACGTCGATGGGGAAGCGTTGCAGATAGGAGAGGGAGGAATAACCCGTGCCGAAATCGTCGATGGATAGGCCCACGCCGAGTTCCTTGAGCTTGGCCAGAATATCGCCCGCGGTGGCCGGGTTTTCCATCAGGGCGCTCTCGGTGATCTCAAGGTTGAGCACCTGGGCGGGCAGGTTGCTCCCCTCCAGGATGGCCTCCACCCGCTGCAGCAGGTGGGGTTGCTTGAAGTGTTTGCCAGAGAGATTCAGGTTGAGGGTCATGGGCTGCTCGGCGGCAAAGAACTTGCCCGGCATGGCCTCGCGCCAGGTGATCAGTTGGGCGCAGGACTGCTCGATGATCCGGTAGTCGATGGCATAGATGAGCCCGGTATCCTCGGCCAGGGGAATGAAGGCGTCGGGCATGATCAGCCCCTGGGTGGGATGGGGCCAGCGCACCAGGACCTCGAAGCCGGAAACGGAATAGTCGGCAAGGGCCACGATGGGCTGGTAGACCGCATGGAGCTCCACGTGCTCGATGGCGCGCCTGAGGTCCGTCTCCAGCTCCATGAGTTGGATGGCCTGGTCGTGCATGCGCTGGTTGAACACCTTGAACCGGGCCTTGCCCATTTCCTTGGCCCGATACATGGCCGTGTCCGCATCGCGCAGGAGCGGTTCAGGACGGGTGTATTTATCGGTATGAAGCACCAGGCCGAGGGAGGCCGAGGTAAAGACCTCGTTGCCCTCCAGGTTGAAGGGGTTGCTCATCTCCTCGAGAATACGCTTGGCGATCTTGATGGCGTCCCGCGGGGCCGTGATTTCTTCGAGTAGCACGGCGAATTCGTCGCCGCCGAAGCGGGCCACGGTATCCACGGTCCGGGCGCAGTTTTCCAGCACTCCGGCTGCAGCCTTGAGCAGGGAGTCGCCAATGTCGTGGCCCAGGGAGTCGTTGATGATCTTGAAACGGTCCAGGTCGAGATAGAGCACGGCAAACAGATAGCCCTCGCGCCGCTTGGAGCGCTCAAGGGCCATGCGAAGGTGGTCCATGAAGAGCACCCTGTTGGGCAGACCGGTCAGCGGGTCGTGGAAGGCCTGGTGCAACAGCTGGTCCTCGGCGTCCTTGCGCATGGTGATGTCTTCAAGCGAGCCTTCGTAATAGAGCACGTCCCCCCGGGCATCCTTGACCACGCGGGCATTCTCCGCCACCCAAATCACCCGGCCATCGACCCGTCGCAGCTGATAGACATGCTGCTTCACCTCGCCGCTTTCCCGGAGGGTCGCCATGTAAGTGGCACGCACTTCCTCGTCCATGTGAAATTTCTGGTCGCCCCCGTTCACCGAGGACATGAACTCCGCCGGGGAGTTGAACCCGAAGATCCGGGCCATGGCCGGATTGGCGCTGATGTAATAGCCGTCCTGGGAGAATTGGAAGATACCCTCCACCGCGTTTTCAAAGATGGAGCGGTACTTCTGCTCGGTCTTCTTCAGGGCCTCGCCCACCACCTTGCGTTCGGCGATCTCGATCTTGAGCTGGATATTGGTGCGCGAGAGTTCGCTGGTGCGTTCCTCCACCTTGCGCTCCAGATCGTCCTTGCCCTGCAGCAATTGTGCGGTGGCCTTGTGAACCCGGTCCTCAAGGCCCTCGACCAGATCGTTGATCTCGCTGGTCATGGCGGTCATGGTTCCGGCCAGCTCGCCGATCTCGTCCTTGGAGTCGATGTTCAGCACGGCCCCATAGTCCCGGACCGCGACGCGCCGGGCATATTCCTGCAACCGGCCAAGGGGCCTGGAAATATTGCTCACAAAGGCCCAGGCCAGGATGACGCAGCCAAAGAAGACCAGGGCGGTCATCCCCTGCTGGCGCAGGACAGCCGAACGAATGAAGGTCTTGACGGCACCGAGGTCCATGCCGATGTGCACATAACCGATCATGCCGTCGAGGATGGGATAGGTGACGTGCAGTTCCCCGTTTTTGGACACGACATCGGAAGGAGTCATCGAACCAGGATCGAGGCTTCGACCCGCAGCCATGTCGTGGAGCATGGCCCGGATATTTTCCGGCACCACCGGAACGAAAGTATGGGCAAGGATGTCGCCCTTGGAGTCGGCCACGACCACGTGGGAAACACCCTCGATGGCCAGGTATTGATCGATGCGAGACTGGATGGCGGCGGCGTCGCGGTTGAGCATCAGCTCCAGGTCCGACTCGGCCATGGTCCGGGCCAGGGCGTGGGCCTTGGAAATATACTCGTCGGTCAGGTAGGTGTTCAACTGCCAGCTGGAGATGAACGAGGTGCTGATGGCGATGACGCCGAACACCACCACCATGAAGAACAATGTCTTGTTGAACAGGGTCAGGCGTCTCACTTGCGCCACCTCTGCCAATCACGCAGGGGAACCAGCCTGTCGTTGAGAATGATGGTGTAGTAGACCGAGTGCATGCCCTGGTTGCTGCCCGGCAGAAAGTCCACTCTCTCGTCCAGGCCGAGGGAGAAATCGCGCATGGACGACATGATTTCCGGGATGCGGTTTCGTTCTGGGTTGTCGCCCATGCGGCGGACCATCTCCACCAGGACCATGCCGTTCAGGAATCCCTCAAAACTGACCACACCATATTTTCGGGGTTCATAGGTCTCGTTCATGAGTTCGGCCGGGGGCATGGGAGGGCCAGCCTCCATGGCCTGACGATAGAGGCGCACCCCGGACAGGGTGACATCCTCGTAGCTCGGCACCACCTGGGAAAACAGGAGACAGCAAGTGTAGTCGTTGCCGGTGCGCGCCTGTTCGGCGGAGAGCAGGCGGAGGATATTGTCCGCGTCGGAAAAGGAGATGGAGGCCAGGGGCACATCCAGCCCGAGGTTCCGGGCATCGCGCACAAAGCCGGCGGAGGCGGCGTAGGAACCGATCATGATCACGGCGTCGGGCTTCGCAGCCTGGATGATTCCGACCGCTTCGGAGTAGTCGTCAGTCCAGGACGAGCCGCGCTTGTAGGCTGCTTCGCCGACCATCTCCAGGCCATTTTCGGCCAGGGCCCGGCGCACGCCGTCCCAACCGTTCCGGCCATAGGCGTCCGCCTGATAGAAGACCGCGACGCGCTTGCGCCCGACGCCCACCAGGTGGTCCACCAGTCCTCGGGTTTCGTCGAAATAGGAAGTGCGCAAGTTGTAGACGAACCTGCCGTAGGGCTGGTTGCGCAGAGGTTCGGCCCCGGTGAAGGGGAAGAGCAGGTAGATATGCCGGTCTTCAAACTTCTTGAGCAGGGGGAGCATGCGGGTAGTGGTCGGGGTGCCGACGTAGTTGAGCAGGGCAAAGACGTCATCCTGCTCCACCAGACGGATGGTGTTTTCCACGCAGGGACCCGGATTGTAGCCGTCGTCGTAGGCCTTGATGGCGAAGGTGTTTCCCTTGACGCCGCCCTGGGCATTGACCATGGCAAAATAGGCCATAATGCCTCGGTAATACTCCACCCCCAGGCCACGAGTGGGCCCGGAAAAGGCAGCGGACATACCAAAAGTAAGCTCTTTGGCAGACGCGCCGGGTAGACTGCACAGGGAGAGCATCCACAGCACAGTCATAGTAATCCACAATCGCTTACGATAATGCAGCATCGTTTCGACACTCTGCCAAGTTAACTATCAGAAATCAATGCTTCCGGCGGGGTTACTCGCAAGTTATATCGTCGGAGTCCACCGGTGAGACCGCGCGGGGGACCAGGCCAGCCCGGGAGGCCACCCAGTGCACCTGGCGGGCGATGCCCATGAGCAAGTTGAACTCGTTGCGTCTGAGGCTCACCCGGGAGAGGAAACGCCTGAGCGGCAGCATCCAGTAGTCCGGGTTGTCCTTTTTCAGGTAGTCGATGGCCAGCAGGGTCTCGCGCAGAGAGGCGTAGAGGGTTTCCTGTTCGGCCACAGTGGCCGGGCGTTCCTGGGGCGGACCAGCAGGGGTGAAGGGCTGGTCCAGAGAGTGCTTGAAACATTCGTAAAGCAGGATGAGCACGGCCTGGGCCAGGTTGAGAGAGGTGCCCTCCTGGCTGGTGGGAATGGTCACCAGGCCGGTCAGGACCTGGGTCTCTTCGTTGGTCAGCCCGGTTTTTTCCGGCCCGAAGACCAGGGCCGCCTGTCCGCCCTGGCGCAGCCGGTCGCAGACCGCCTCGGCACAGTCGGTCGGGCTCAGGATGCCCTTGCGCCAACCACCGGTTCGGGCCGTGGTGCCAAAGGCGGCGGTGACGCCATGAAGGGCCTCGGCCAGGGTGCCGACCACCCTGGCGGCGAGGAGGATGTCGCGGGCATGGGAGGTGGCCAGGGGCAGGGCCTTTTCCAGGTCGAAATTCGGAGGGTTGACCACCACAAGATCGCGCACGCCCATGTTCAGGCAGGCACGCGCCGCCATGCCGATGTTCTCAGGATACTTGGGCTCAAACAGGACCACCCGGATGTTTTCGAGCATGCACGCCCTCCTTCCGGCGGCATAGGCCGAACCGGGGGGGGATGTAAAGGGGACCGGCCACATCTTGGGGGTTGCGCCGTTCTTGACTCGCCCTGTGTCTTCTGGTTTTCTGCGCGCCCATGCCCGCACCCTGCCCTGACGCCTGTTTCCCCTCGCGCTCTTTTGGGCTATCGTGTCCGGCATGAAGCTGCGCGTCATCCTCCTTGTACTCTGCATCCTGGTGCTCATCTCCACCTCAGTGGGCGGATACATGTATTATTCGTCCCTGAAAGAGGCCTCGGTGAAGGAGGCCAAGTTCAATGCGGACTCGAAGGTGCGGACCATCATGAGCCAGCTCTCCACCTACCTCTCCGCCAACCTGAAGCCCGTGCAGGCCATGGCCGGGCTGGACGAGATGCTTCTTGCCCTGAGCGAGCCCGGCCCCGAGAGCCTGGCCGGGGCCAACGCCATCCTGGACACCTTTCAGAATGCCCTGGCCGTTGACGTTTGCTACCTCATGGACGCCCAGGGCCGGACCATCGCCTCCAGCAATCGCTACGATCCGGACTCCTTCGTAGGCCAGAATTTCGACTACCGACCCTATTTCCAGAACGCCATCAACGGGTTCTCTTCCACCTACATGGCCATGGGTGCCACCTCGGGCGTGCGCGGGGCCTACTACAGTCATCCGGTCTACCCCAAGGACTCGGGCACCCCCCTGGGCGTGGCCGTGATCAAGACCCCCATCGGGCTCATCGAGAACGATTTTCTGCAGGGCTACGGGGGCACCGCAGCCCTGGTCTCCCCAGAGGGCGTGGTCTTTGGCTGCAGCAACCAGGAGTGGCTCTTCAAGACCCTGCACCAACTCAACCCCGAGGAGCGAGAAACCATCCGCCGGTCGCGCCAGTTTGGCGACGGACCCTGGGAATGGATCGGACTGACCTTTGACGAGGCCGAAGGGCTGGCCACGGACCAGCAGGGCAACCGCTTCCTCGCCTCCAGCATCGAACTCGACTACTACCGGGGCTGGACAGTGCTGCACCTGCGGGATATCGCGGCCATCCCCACCAGCGTGCCCTACGCCACCTTCAAGGCCACCGGCAGCATCGTGGTCGGACTGTGTTTCCTGGCGGGCATGGCCGTGCTGGCCCTCTACGTCCTGGCCAGCAAGGACATCGCCCTGCGGCGACGGGCCGAGGCGGCCCTGGTGGAGAGCAAGGAGCGATACCGCGCCCTCTACCACAACACCCCGGCCATGCTCCATTCCATCGATGCGGACGGGCGACTGCTGTCGGTGTCCGACTACTGGTGCGAGGTCATGGGCTACTCCCGCGAGGAGCTGATCGGCACCGACATCACCCAACTGCACACGGAAAAATCGCGCCGCTTCGCCAGGGAGGAAGCCATCCCCGGATTCTTCCGCAGCGGGTTCATGCGCGACGTGCCCTACCAGTTCGTCACCAAGGATGGCCGGGTGCTCGACGTGCTGCTCACCGCCACCTCCGAACGGGACCAGGACGGCGGCATCCAGCGTTCCCTGGCCGTTTCCGTGGATATCTCCGCCCGCAAACAGGCGGAACAGGCCCTGCTCCGGGCCAAGGAACAGCTGGCACTTTACTCCGAGGACCTGGAACGACAGGTGGCCGAGCGCACCCGCGAAACCGCCTCCATCCTGCGTCACACCCCGGCCATGGTCTACATGAAGGACACCCAGGGACGGCTCTCCATGGTCAATTCCCGATACGAAGACCTGTTCGGGGTGAAAAATGGAGAGGCCGTAGGCCGCAGAGCCGAGGACATCCTGCCCGAAACCACCGCCGCCCTCTTTGCCGAGGGCGAGGCCAAGGCCCTCAAGCGCAAGGGGGCCGTCCAGGTGGAGGAGCGCATCCCCCTGGGCCACGTGGACTCGGAGCGAGTCTTCCTCTCGGTGAAATTTCCCATCCTGGACGAAACAGGACAGGTGGAACGCATCTGCTCCATCGGCATCGACATCACGGACCTGAAAAAAACCCAGGACAAGCTGCGGAGCGTCTCCGGCTCGGTGCTCACCAGCCAGGAGCGCGAACGAGCCACCATCGCCCGTCGCCTTCACGACGAACTGGGCCAGGTGCTCACGGCCCTGCGTATGGACGCGGTTTGGATCAAGGACCGCCTGAAGGATGCTGACGCCAAACTGAGCGAACGAGCCATGGCCATGTGCACCCTGGTGGACTCCACCATCTCCGACGTGCGCAGCATCGCCACCCGGCTCCGGCCTGCTGTCCTCGACGACCTCGGCCTCCTTGATGCCCTGGAATGGTTCACTGCAGACTTTGAAAAGCGCACCCGCATCAGTTGCCGCTTTGTCCACCAGGGAGTGGACGAGGTGGCCGAAACCCTGGCCACCACCGCCTACCGCGTGGCCCAGGAAGCCCTGACCAACGTGGCCCGCCATGCGGCCGCCACCCAGGTGGAAGTGAAACTGGTCCAAGACACAACCGAACTCACGCTCACGGTCACCGACAACGGCACCGGGTTCTCCCCCCACCCTCTGGAAGAACGAGCCACCCTGGGACTGGCTGGCATGCAGGAACGAGCCGGACTGGTGGGCGGCATCCTGACCATCAAGTCCACACCCGGCCAAGGCACTGTGATTCGCTTGCGCCTGCCACTTCAGCCGGATACAGATATCTCCAGGGAGGAGCAGGCATGATCCGAGTGCTTCTGGCAGACGACCATTCCATTGTCCGCGGAGGCCTGCGACGCATTGTCGAGGACGCGGGGGACATGACCGTGATCTGCGAGGCAGAGGACGGTCCCTCTGCCCTGGCCCTGGCCCGCACCCACCTGCCCGACGTGGCCGTGGTGGACATCTCCATGCCGGGGATGGACGGCCTTGAGGTCATCGCCCAACTCCAGGCGGAGATGCCGCAGATGCCGATCCTGGTGCTGACCATGCACGAAGAGGAACAGTATGTGGTCCGGTCCCTCTCTGCCGGGGCCAAGGGCTACGTCACCAAGCGCAGCGCGCCCGAGGAACTGGTCGTAGCCATACGCAAGGTACGCGAGGGGGGCCGACACCTCTCGGGCGGGGTGGCCGAGCTTTTGGCCGAACGTCTTGCCCGCTCGGGCCCTACGGAACGCTCCAGCCTGGAAACCCTCTCCAACCGTGAAATCCAGGTGCTCAAGGCCCTGGCCCTGGGCACCACCAACCGCGAAATCGCAGAGGTCTATTCCCTGTCGGTCAAGACCGTGGACACCTACCGCTTCCGGTTGCTGAAAAAACTCAACCTGCGCAACAACGCCGAACTCTCGCGCTTCGCCATCCAAAACGGACTCGTCGAAGCCTGACCGAGGGCCACGTCTGCCGAGTCCGCCGAACGTAAGAATTTTTCTTACGTGAAAATCAGTATCTCTCTCGTTTCCCTTGAGCCGCGACCCTGATAGTTTAGATTCGGATAATGGAGATCTGCCCTCCGGCGCATCGGGTGCCGCAGGCCAGACCACCAAAACCAAGGTTGACGACGTGAAGTCGAAGCTCCCCGCTCTCGCTCTTACCTTCCTGCTTCTCTTGGGCCTCGTCGCCCTGACGGGTTGCGGTGTTGACAATGAGGAGCAGGGCAAGACCGGCATCGAAATCGCCAACCAGCCAAAACAGAAACACCACCTCGCCTTCAGCGGCGGCCCCACAGGCGGAACGTTCAACTTCTTCGCCAACAAGATTTCCTCCGCCGCCACCCGGACCTTTGACTACTTCGATGTTTCCCCCAAAGGCTCAGGAGGGTCTGCCGACAATCTTCGCGCCCTGGACGACGGCTCCGTCGATTTCGGCATCGTCTATTCCGGCGACGCCCACCTGGGCCGTAACGGACAACTGCCTGGAAACGACCACCGCTTCACCGAGGTCCGGGCCCTGGCCTTCCTCTATGGCGCTCCCGCCCAACTCGTGGTGCGCAAGGATTCGGGCATCACCCTACCCGCCCAGCTGGCTGGCAAGGTGGTGGCCGTTGGCAACGAGGGTTCCGGCGCAGCGCTCTCAGCCGAGCGTTTCTTCAGCTTTCTGGGGCTGTGGGACAAGATCACCATTCGCAACCTAGGCTATTCCCAGGCTGCAGCAGATTTCTCCAAGGGCGAGAGCGATGCCTTTTGGGTTCTCAGCGGCTACCCAAACAGCGCGGTCATCGAGGCTGCGGCCAGGGAGCCCATCCTGTTGCTTGCCCTTGATCAAGATGGCAGGAAGTCGGGTTTTTACGATGCCCTGCCCTTTTACTCGCCTAGGGCCATCCCGGCAGGGACCTACCAGGGACAGGATGCCCTTGTGGCAACCTTTCAGGATGTAGCCCTGCTCTGTGCCAGCGCGCACACGCCGGAAAGCGTGGTCTACGACCTGCTCTCGGCTATTTTTTCCGAGCAAGGCCTCAAGGACATGGCCGCCGCCCATAGAGCGGCACGGGACATGACCATCGAAAACGGCCTCAAAGGCGTGACCATCCCCCTGCATCCAGGCGCGATCCGCTTCTGGGAACAGCAGGGACTGTTCATACCGGAGCGTCTCAAATAGTTATCGAGGTCGACGCGCTTGCGCGTTGAATCAACGATATGCGGCCCCCGGCCGCCGTCCGGTTCCCGGACGGCGGCCGGTGTGGGTTGCCGCCCCTTTTCACAGGTGCAAAAGATCTGGAGCACATACCCGTTAATACAGACCGCGCACTTGACGTAAGAAATATTCTTACACGAAAATCAGTATCTCTCTCGTATCCCCACCGGCATGCCCCTGCTATAAGAGTTCCGTACAGTGGCGGACCCTCCCTCGTGACGTCGCATCGAACCCAGGTTCGATTTCAACTACGAGGCAGACCGCCTTCAGCCCTGAAGGTCGAGCGCATGTTGCGTCGCGACTGGGCTGATTGGCTTCAGGTTATCGTACTATAAACGATATGCCCCGCGGGTTTTATGATTGCCCACGCGGCAAGCCAAGGAGGATTAATGAAAGTTCTTTCCCATCGCATCACCGTTCTGGCACTGGCCCTGGTCCTGGCCGTCGGCATGACCATGACCACCTCGTCCAACGCGGACGCCAAAAACCGTCACATCTTCGGCGGCGGACCCGCTGGCGGCACCTTCCAGGTGGTGGCCAACGCCATCCAGGTGTACGATCCGGTCAAAAACAGCCCCAATTTCTCCGTCAAAGCCCAGTCTTCCGGTGGTTCCACCGAGAACCTGCGCACGGTCAACTCCGGCCGCGTGTCCTTCGGCACCGTCTATGCTGGCGAAGTCTACCTCGGCCGTAACGGTCTGTTGTCCAACGATACCAACAAGTATGAAAAAGTCATGGCCGTGTCCTATCTCTATGGCGCCCCGGCTCAGCTTGTTGTCCGCAAAGGCTCTGGCATCAACACTCCCCAGGACCTGATCGACAAGAAAGTCGGCGTCGGCAATGCCGGTTCCGGCGCCTTCGCCAACTGCGAACTGTTCTTCAAGCACCTGGGCATCTGGGACAAGATCGAGCGTAACGCCATGGGTTATGACGACGCTGCCCAGGCCTTCGGCAACGAGCAACTCGACGCTTTCTGGCTGTTCACCGCCTTCCCGTCTGGAGCCGTGATCATGGCCGCCCAGACCAATGACATCGACTTGGTGGACCTGGACAACCTGGCCAAGACCTCGGGCTACTATGAAAAGTATCCCTACTTCTCCTCGCTGACCGTTCCTGCTGGCACTTACCGCGGCGTGGACACCCCCACCAATTCCTTCCAGGATTCCGCTCTGCTCGTGGCCAACGCCGATGTCTCGGCTGACGACGTCTACGAACTGCTGAGCCTCATCTACACCCCCGAAGGACTGGCCCACATGGTCCAGCAGAAGAAGACCTTCAAGGAAATGACCGTCGCCGACGGCGTGAAGGGCATCAACCCGGATGTCACCCCGCTGCACCCCGGCGCGGTGAAGTTCTGGACGGAGAAGGGCGTCCTGAAGTAGGCACCCCGCTCCGCGATTCCTTGATCGCACCCAATGTCAGACACCGGCGAGGCGGGGCGGACTCCGGTCCGCCCCCCTCCCGAATGACAGCGGTGCTCCCGGCCTGACCGGGCAACAATGGTCCCAAGACGTCCAGACATTAACCGTCGGCCATCATTCCGCGAAGAGAGTGACTCCTATGTACGAGAAACTGCACCGAATCGAGCAAATCATCTTTGATTTCCTGGCTGTGACCCTTGTGCTCTGCTACACATGGTCCGCCATCTTTGAACCAGCGGCCACCCAGTATCATCGAGGCATCTACGTCCTTGTCACCTATGTACTCGTCTTCCTGCTCTACAAGTCCAAGACCCTGGTTTTCCGCATTCTGGATTATGCGCTCATTGTCGGGTCGATCATTTCCATCTCCTACTGGACCCTCAATTTCGAGGTCATCAACTACCGGGTGGGCATCGAGACAGACCTGGACAAGGCCATCGCCATCATCGGAGTCCTCATCTCCATCGAACTGGCTCGGCGGGTGGTCGGCTCGGTCTTTGTCTTCATCGGCATTGGCATGATGCTCTATGGCATGTACGGCAACCTCGTGCCTGACCTCTTCGCCCACGCAGGGGCGCGCTTCGACGTGCTCTGCACCTCCATCTTCTACCGCTCCGACGGCATTTTCGGCATCATGGCTAACGTGCTGGCCACCTACATCCTGCTCTTTGTGCTCTTCGGGGCCTTCCTGGAAAAATGCGGGGCACAGAGGTTCTTCATCGACTTCCCCCTGGCAGCCGTGGGCCACAGGGTCGGCGGTCCGGCCAAGGTCGCAGTCATCGCCTCGGCCCTGTTCGGCTCCATCTCCGGCTCGGCCATCGCCAACACCGTGTCCACCGGCACCTTCACCATCCCGATGATGAAAAAGGCGGGCTTCAAGCCGCACGTGGCCGGCGCCATCGAACCCGCAGCGTCCATCGGCGGCATGTTCATGCCCCCGATCATGGGTGCCGGCGGCTTCATCATGGCGGAACTGACCGGCGTACCCTACTCCTGGATCATGCTCGTGGCCGTATTCCCGGCGGCCATGTACTTCTTCTCGGTTTTCGTCATGGTCCACTACGAGGCCAAGATGTATGGCCTGGCTGGCGAACGCTACAAGTATTCTGCCATGCAGATCCTGAAAAACGAGTGGCAGTATACCCTGCCCCTCATGGTCATCACCTTCTTCATGCTCACTGGTTATTCCCCCGGCTATTCGGCCATCGCAGGTCTGGCCGTGTGCATCTCGCTCTCCTTCAAGGGTGACAGCCCGCGCATCGACCCCACCGTCTTCATCCTCATGGCCTTCGTGGTGGTCTTCCCCTGGCTGGTCAAGGGCGTGAGCCACACCTTCGGGCCCGAGACTGCCGCGACCCTCAAGCCGTACATGTCCGGACGCATCCTGCTTCTCTACGGTGCCATTGCCACGGTCTTTGTCTACATCCGCCGCAAGCAAACCCTCGGCGGTCTCAAGACCGAGCTGGGCAACTTTGTGGCCGCAGCCCGAGCCGGGACTGAAAGCAGCCTCAAGATCGGCGCCACGGTCGGCGTCATTGGCATAATCATCGGCGTCCTGACCTACTCCGGCCTGGTGCTGACCTTTGCCGACATCGTCATCGAGCTGGCTGGCGGCAGTCTGGTCCTGACCATCCTGCTCATCGCCCTGGCCTCCCTGGTCCTGGGCATGGGCGTGCCGGTCACCGCGGCCTACCTGATCACCGCCGTGGTGGCGGTTCCGGCCCTGATAGTACTTGGCGTCAACGAGATCGCCGCGCACATGATCGTCTACTGGCTCTCCCAGGACTCGAACATCACGCCTCCGGTGTGCATCGCAGCCTTTGCCGGGGCGACCATCGCCAAGGCGAATATGTGGAAGACGGCGTTCACCTCGTTCAAGTTCGCCAAGTTCCTCTACCTCGGGCCCTTCCTGTTCGCCTATGTTCCGGCCTTCTCCCTTAACGACACCCCAGCGAAGATCGCCATGTGGTTCGCCATCATCACAGTTATTGTCTTCATGTACTCCTGGTTCATGTCCTTCATCTGGTTCAAGCCTCTGAAGCGACTGTTCGTCAAGGCTCCGGCATAACCTGGCGACACATTGAAAGACCATGGGCCCGGAGTCGTTCCGGGCCCATTTTCTTCCCCTCACCGGGAAGGCGAATACAGGACTTGACGAGGCGCGGGCGCAGCGCTAGGCAGGTGACCCACTCGTCAAAGACTATCGATACAACACAACGCTACGGAGACCCACATGGCATTGTTCACCAAAGAAGAGGCACTGGCCTACCATTCCGACAAACGCAAGGGAAAGCTGGAAGTTATCTCCATCAAGCCCTGCGAGACCCAGAAGCACCTTTCCATGGCCTATTCCCCGGGCGTGGCCGAAGCCTGTCGCGCCATCCATGCCGACAAGGAAAAGGTTTACGAATACACCAACAAGGGCAACCTCGTGGCCGTGGTCAGTAACGGCACCGCCGTCCTG
>JAHJKV010000044.1 GCA_018822065.1 Pseudomonadota bacterium | reverse complement strand
GTCGAGAAGATCATCCGCGAGGGCGGCAGCCGGATTGTGACGGATGACTCCGGACGCAAGGGGCAAGGCAAGCTTGCGCTTCGGGTCCGCGATCAGTTCGCCGAGTGGTTCTACGTCTACTATTTTGAGGGCAGGCGTCGCATGGTCAAGCTGGGTGCGGCGAACGGGGCACAGGGATTGTCGTTGGACGAGGCCGAGGATGGATTGAAGGCGTACCGCGAGCAGGTGATGGCCGGGCTAGACCCCAAGGTCGAGCTGGAGCGAAAGACCCGTGAGAAAGAGGCTGCGATCCGGAAAGCCGCATCCCGGGGCACCGTGGAACAGTTGTTCTCCGAGTATGTCGACGATATGCAGCGCAGGGGGAAGTCATCTTGGAAGCAGGTCGAGCGGGCGCTGCTCACTGGAGAGTACGCAGCGGCTCGTACTTTGGGCCGCGATACCAAGGCCGCAGACGTGATCGCCCCCGACATCCGCGACGTGTTGCGGGAGGTGTACACGCGGGGCTCCACGGCTATGGCGTATCACCTTCGGGCGTACCTTTTTGGCGCCTTCCGGTACGGATTGGGCCACGAGCACGACTACACAAGAGGCCAGCAGGGCGTGTCCTTTGGACTCCAGGGCAACCCGGCGGCTGCCGTCCCCGTGGACAAGGAGGCCCGCAACCCCGGGGCGCGTGTTCTGACTGACGAGGAAATCCGCGCCGTCTGGTTTGACCTGCCGCGCTACGGTGCGACCGCACGTCCCCACCTGGCCTTGCAGCTTATCCTAGCAACGGGCGGGCAGCGGGTGCGCGAGTGCTGCATGGCCCGTGTGGAGGAGTTCGACCTTGACGCTCGGATATGGACCATCCCGGAGAGCCGGACCAAGAACCACCGCGCCCACGCCCTGCCTCTGACTGAACGAGCCGCAGGGATCGTGCAGGCCGCCCTCGATGAATGTGGGGGCAGCGAGTTCCTGTATCCCGGTGCCCGGTCCAACGAGAAGCCGCTTACCTCCGAAGCCATAAACCGCGTAGTGAGTAGGTTTTGTGAACGCGCCGGAGTGACCCGCTGGAGCCCCCGTGACCTTCGGCGCACTTGTAGGACCCGTTTGGCCGATGCGGGTGAACCCGACTACCGGATCGACAGACTGCTGAATCACGGGACCAGTACGGGGGTGGGGCAAAAACATTACGACCGCAGCCAGCATCTATCCGACAAGAGCAAGGCACTGGCCCGCTGGGACGGGCTGCTGGCGGCAATTTTGGGCGAGAAACAGGCCAAGCTGCTATCCTTGCACCAAGCCAACAACCAATAGGAGATTGCCATAAGCGTCCACACCACCGACCTACAGAACAGGATCCACGAGTGGCACTCGACGATGGCCAACGCAGCCGATCTGCTCGAGGATTTGCTGGAGCCGCTCGACGATATCGAGCACCAAGCCAATCTGGCTGCCGCCCTGGCAGCCATCGGGCTCGGGCGCCGAGATTTGCAGTACCTCGACGCCCAACTCTGCGAACCCTAGCAGCCTGGCCCCGTTCCTGTGGTCACCCGAAGCCCCGCCAGCATCGAGTTGGTGGGATTTTTTCCACTCGTTAAAAATAATGAGTCACAGGGATTGACTCTCCGATCCAGTTTGGCTAGTAGTTATCCAACAGGGGACATATCGTGACCGAGAAAAAGATCTGGCAGGCACAGGTGGTGCGGTTCTTTCCAGAATACCACACAGGGCGAAACCAGGTCATTCATTTGCTTGCGGATCTGGGGATCGGTACCAACGAGGTCGCAAAACAGCTGAAAATCACTACGCCCAATGTCGCCCGATGGCGCAAGCCGTACGAAGACGGCGGGCGGCCCATACCCCGGAAGTACCTGCCCGAGTTGCGCGGGATGCTCCGTGAGGCCGTGGAGGTCGGCGAGCAGGTGCTGGCTGCCTATGAACGGCAGGAAAAACTGAAGCCGTCTGCTGTGCTGGACCCGGAGAATTCACGGATGTGGAGATACAACCGCCGGGCGCAGATGGACGAATTCAAACGTGTGCTCAAGAGTGCAAAGATCGAATTAGGTGAGGCGTAACTGCGGCCCTTTTTTTTATTAGAAATGGTTAATTAAGAACCAAGGAGAATCTAGGATGCCCAACCGTGACCAATTCATCAAAGAGTTCATGGCGAAGTGGCCCGCGCCGTATGTTCCCCGAAACAAGTTCGCTGAGTTCAGCGGAGGTCTGCGCCAGCCCGGCACGCTCGCCAACGCCGATTGCCTCGGTCGAGGTCCAGCAGGTCGGATCAAAATCGGCAAGAGCACTGCCTACCCCGTTCGCGAGGCGGCGGGGTGGCTATTCGACCAGATTCAGACTTCCTAACCTATCACCAGGTATTACGAGGAGCTCCGAGCTTGCGAGATAAAGTTTAGTCAACCAAAACAAACAACAATACCTGTCGCTTGATTCGGATTACGGAGTCAAAGCTCTTCACAAAGACCTCCTTCTTCGGTCAGAGGTCAAAAGGATACAAAAATGAGCCAGTTAACCTATCAGAAGGCGAAGAGGCCGTTCCGTAAATGGTGCAATTTTGTAAAAAAAACCAACATGTACGAAACACGCTGGCGTGTGTGGATCACCAGGGCGGGCCTCGCCGTTAAACTTAGAACCCTGCGCTGGCTGCTTACCCGCACCACTGAAATGGGCATGGCCTGTAGTCGTTGGACGGACAGGCTCACCATTGCCATTGAAGGGGGGGCAAGGTGAATAGCCCCCTGGACGCTTTCCGCGCTCAACTGGAAGAGGTCGGGCTTGCGCCTGTGGAGATCATCGCGGACGGGCAGCTTCACCGCTGCGCCACGGTAGCAAAACCCAGGTCCGTGAATGCGGCCTACATCGCACATCTGGACGAACCGCCTTCCCTTTGGTGGCTGGATTGGGCCACAGGGCAGGAGGGCACATGGACCGCCAAGGAAGAGCGTATCCTGAGCCCAGCCGAGCGCCAGGCGCTACAAGCACGTATCGAGGCGGACCGCCGCGCCCGGCAAGAGGATGAGAACAAACGCCATGCAAAAGCCGCAGACAAAGCCCGGCGGATCCTGGCCGAAGCCAAGGAATGCACTGCTCACCCCTACCTTGACCGCAAGGGCGTGAAGCCCC
>JAHJKV010000414.1 GCA_018822065.1 Pseudomonadota bacterium | reverse complement strand
ATGGCCCGACCGCGAGCGCCGTTGTCGCCGACCTGATCGACATTGGGACCATGGGGGAAGAGGAGCGAGAGTTTGCCAGACAATTGTGCAACGTCCAATACCTGCCCCGAGCAGGCTATCAGGAGATGGTCCAGTCAAACGGGTTTGCATGCACGTCAATCGTTGATGTCACCGATGAGGTGATGCTCCCGCTGGATTCCAAGTTCCGTGAGGCTGTCCAGGGCTCCCGTGACCAGCTTGTGGCCTTTTCCAGTCCCGAGGTGGTCGAGGGCTTTGCCGGTGTTTGTTCCGCACTGGCACGTACCGCAGGATATATCCTGGTTACAGCCACCCGAGTGTGACCGGGACTTCTCAAGCTTTTCTTCCCCCGCGATAGCCAAGGCGGTCCCAGGCCCATCAGGCCGTGTTCCGTGCGGCTTCGCGTCCGGGAAGGTGGTGTGTGCCGGGATGCTGTCGAAAAGGTTGTCGACAGCGGGGGTTTTGGTGCATACTGCTATTGTTTATATTGGGGCATGGGGGCAGAGGTTTCGGTCCAAAAGGTATGTTTACACATGGCAGAGCAATTGCGTATCGGTGAAGCCCTGGTTGCGCGCGGGGCCATAAGCGAAGAGGATCTCGCCGAGGCCCTTGGCCTGCAAGATGGATCCGTTGGCCTTCCGCTTGGCGCATTGGTGGCCGAGCGTTTCGGTGTACCCGTCGAGGTGGTGGACGAGACCAACGTCCACGCCGTGCTCCTCCCCCGTTTTCGAAAGCTCCTGCTGGCCAGGTTGCTGACTATCTCCCGTGGCGACAAGTTTGCCAAGGACATGGATGTACGAACCTATGTCACTGGTATCACTACCGTGGTCGAGGCCTTCAAGGTCCGGGTGTTTGATTTGCGCACGTACGTGGCTGAGGGCAGCGGTTTTACGCGTCAGGGGGATGAGCGGGGTTTCGAGACCAGTATGGAGGTTCGCGTCGTGCTGAAGACCTCCGGGGGCGGCGAGGTTGGTGGACGAATCAGTGTCAGGCATGACAGCCGCACGGACGAACTGGTGCTCACCGATGACGAGAAGCACATCAAGGAATCGATCTATTACGGTTTGCGGACTCAGTTTCGGGCTGGCACCTGAGCCAGGGGAAGGCTGCCCATGTTCACGCGTCTCATACTCGAGGACAGCCTGAAATTGCACTTTTGCTCGGAGCTGCAATCCATCAGCCGGGCCAGTTCCGAAATCCGGGATTTTCTGTTGCTGCGTGGGATGCGCTCCATCGCCTTCGATGTGGCCTTGATATGCCGCGAGGCGATCAATAACGCAGTGATTCATGGAAACGGCATCAGGCCGGAACGTGCCGTGCACCTGGAACTGGCCATCGGTCCGCAGCAGTTGACGATCTCAGTCGAGGACGAGGGGGCTGGCTGGGAATGGCGCAACTGGGAGTTCACACTCCCGGACCCTAGCTGTGAATCTGGTCGGGGGCTTTATATCATCCATCACTATGCCGACTATCTGTCCTTCAACGAGAAGGGCAACCGTTTGGTCATCCGCAAACAACTTTCATAATGAACGGGGAAAAGGGCACATGGCTTTCTTGCCGTGCGCCGAGCTTTGGGGCAGCGAGGGTGGAGAGGCTAGACAGCCAACTGCATCCGGCTCTCGGGAGCCTCGTGCGTCTGGGCCTGATACGCTTCGCGAGCCCTGCGGGCGTCATTGCGCTTGAAGTTTTTGTTTTCCGAGGTGTCTTCCGACTGCTGCACCCTGGTTCGCTCCAGGGAGGGGTCGGCGACGAGCTGCGACTGCGATCCGTTCTGGGCCTGGGGTGCCGTGTCCTGCTCGCGGGGGAGCTGGTCAAGGCGGGCGGCCAGTTCGGTGGTGGCGGCGCGGGCCGCCACGTTGAGGTCCTGTGTCTGGACCTTTTGGTCGAACAACGGTGAATTGGCCTGGGAGACGGCAACTTCTTCAGAACGGGGACGGCCATCGGTCGCGCTCTCCCCCCGCGCACTTTGGGGAGAGGCGGGAGCGTTGCCGATGAACCCGGCAAAATTGGCAATACCCGTATTTATTGAAGAAACCATGCCGCCTCCCAGTAGGACGCCAAATATTTATGCCTTTTCGTACCTCTTATCGGCAAGGTTTAGCGATATCTTTAGGGCTGGGACGAAAAAAAAGCCCCCAGGCGGGGGCTTGTGTGTCGGGAGTGGTTCAGGATTGCACCGGCAGTCCGGCCCTGGTCCAGGCCAAGTAGCCTCCGGCCAGGGATATGGCCTGGGCGTAGCCCTGGGCCTTGAGGGCTTAGGCAGCGATGTTGGAGCGATAGCCGCCGCCGCAGTAAAGCACGGTGGTCTCTTGAGGAGGCAGGTCGAATTTGCCCGCCAGCACCTCGGCCAACGTCAGATGGATCGACCCGGCGATGAAGCCCGCATCTCGTTCGGAAGGGGTGCGCACATCCAGCAGATGGGGCGGTTCAGCGGCATGCAGTTGTTCCTTGAGTTGATGCACGGAGAGCTGGTCCAGCCGCTCCAGGGGACGGCCCGAATAGAGCCAGGTGCCCACTCCGCCGTTCAGGTAGCCGAACACCCTATCATATCCGATGCGCCGCAGTTCCACGACCATGTCCTCGTAATTGTTGCGGTTTTCGGTCACGAGCAGCAGGTCCGCAGTCGGCTCCACCACCATGCCCACCCAGTTGGCCAGCTGTTTTTCAAAGCCGATATTGATGGAGCCGGGGATGTGGTAGCCGCCATAGGCCGAGGCGTCGCGGGTGTCGATGACCACGGCTCCAGAATCAATGAGCTTTTCGAAGGAATCGACGGACAGGGCTTTTTCTGACGGACAGCACTCCAGGAGTGGCACTCCAGTCCGATTGGTTTCGATGATGTGGGTGAAGCTCTTGGGACGGGCCGGAAAGGCGCGAGTCATCTCGGTCCGGAAGGATTGAAAATCGGGATAGCCAAGCATGGGGTTGGACGCCCGCTCAAATCCCAGGGTGGAGGAAGGCTTGGAGCTCATGCCCCGGCCACAGAGCGAACCCATGCCGTGGGCAGGATAGACCTCCAGGTGGGCGGGATAGGCTGCGAATTTTTCGTACAAGGTGTGCCAGAGATTGGCTACCTGCTCCTCCAGGGCCTCGCTGCCAGCCAGGTCCGGTCGGCCAATGTCCCCCACGAAGAGCACATCGCCGGTCAGCAGCATCCAGGGGTCCTGGCTGCGGGAGGTGTCGGTCACCAGCAGGGAAAGCGCATCGGGCGTATGACCCGGCGAGTGCAGCACCTGGATGCGAGCTACGCCGAATTCAAGGGTGTCGCCCTCCTGGAGGGCGTGAAATTTGAAGGTAACCGGTGAACTGGAATACATACAGAGGTCCGCGCCCGTGGTGGCTCGCAACTCGTGGGCTCCGGTGACATGGTCCGCATGGATATGGGTGTCGATGACATGCGTGATGCGCATGCCATGTTCACGGGCCGTGTCGAGATAAACCTGCACGTCTCTCCGAGGGTCAACAACGGCCATGGTTCCAGATCTGGGGCAACCTATCATATAGGAAAAACACCCTAATCCATCGGCGATAATCTGCTGGAAAAACATATGGACCTCTCAAGAGAATGGGAAATTTTGAGTAATAATTGCTGCCATATGCGATATAATTCGCAATAAGAAAGTAAAGTCAAGCGGCCTCATGTTCCGCGTCGTGGGACCGACTTTCACAAGCCATGCCCGAGTCTTTCATGCTCACCCAGTGAGTAACCGCCTTGATTGCCTGTTCCACCATGCGCCTCGTGCGTGAGAAGAACTCCAGGCGGTGGGCCATGTCTTCCATTTCCAGTTTGCCCTCGGTGCCATCGCGCAAGAGTTCCAGCTTGAGGGTCTGGTAGGATTGCCCAAGCTCAATGAGCAGACTTTGCAGTTCATCGAATTCAGGCATGCACGGAGCATCGGCCATATTCAGCAGATGGATGCAGGCGTTCTTGAAATCCTCTTCGGCAGTCATGGTCTTGCCGTGGGTCTTGATGTCCCGGCCTGGAGAGCGTGACAGCTCCCGAATGATCTCGCTCACCGCCATTTCATACTGGGTGACGCGCAGGCCGCTGGTAAGCATTTGTGAGGCGTTCTCGGTCATCCCCGCCTCCTGGAGCTTGGTGGTGAAGGCGCGGATGGTGAGCACCAACCCATCCAGAGCCTGCCGCTCGTTGTTCAGGGCATTCATGCGGAAATCGGCCCGGATGGCGTTGCGCACCAGGTTGCGGGTCATATCACCCGTACGTCCCAGTTCCATGAACAGGGCATCCAGGGCGAGGTGTGGTTGAGAGAGCACGTTCTTGTCCAGGTATTTGGGCTTGGAAAGCTCCAGTTCCCTTCGGCCGATAGTGCGGTCGAGAAAGTGGACCAGTATGCGGGAGAAGGGCAGAAAAAGGATCACGCCAATGATGTTGAAGGTGGTGTGGAAAAGGGCCAGGGTCATGGCCGGGTCGTGTCCCATGTGCAGGCTTACCTGGATGAAATCAACCAGTTTGAGCATGAAGGGCAGGCTGAGCAGGGCGACCAGGGCGGTGACGAGATTGAAGATAATGTGGGCGGCAGCGACTTTTTTGGCACCTGTGGTGGCTCCAAGGACCGAGAATGCGGCAGTGGAGGTGGTTCCGATGTTGGTGCCGATGACGGCAGCGGCAGCGGTATTGACGTCAATGATTCCGGACAGAGCAGCGGTGAGTACCAGGGCCATGGCAGCGCTTGAGGATTGCATGAGAAACGTCAGGCCGGTGCCCACGGCCAGGAATACGGGAATAGTCCAGGCTCCCATGCTTGCAAGCGAGGTGATGTCGATGCCTGCTTCCAGACCGTGAAACGCGCTCTGGAGCACTTCAATGCCAAGGAAAAACAGACCGAAGCCGGCCATGGCATCGCCAAGGGGCTCGCGCCGGGTGTCGTTGCCAGTAAGGTGCAAGACCGCGCCAAAGCCGATGAGTGGCAAGGCCAGGACCTTGACGTCCACATAAAGACCGACAACGGCCACGAGCCAACCGGTCACAGTGGTGCCGATGTTCGAACCGTAAATCACCCCAACGGAATGGGAGAGCTTGAGCAGGCCCGCGTTGACAAACCCGATGACTGCTACGGTAACCGCGCTGGAGGACTGCACCAGGGCGGTGATCATGAACCCGGAAAAGAGGCCGCGAAGCGGGGTCTTGGTCCATTTCCCCAGAATCTTGCGCAGGTGGCGACCCGCGGCAAGACTCAGGCCGCTGGTCATCATGCGCATGCCGAGCAAGAACAGGCCGAGACCACCAAAAAACGCCAAAAGGATCGATGTAGTCATTTTGTGCTAACTCCCTGCCAAAGATTACACTTCTTGCTGTTTGTTGGCAATGGGCTCCTCTTTGTGGTGCTGAATCGCGGTGTGGTCACTCCACGGTTGACTTGAAGTATTGCCCACAGTAGAAACTAATATGTTTTTGTATGCATATTAAATCAAAAGAGGTGAATGGTATGAAACAAGTGATTGCGGGTCTGACGCTGGCCCTGATGTTGTTGATGACTACAGCTGCCCTGGCGGGCGATACGGTGATGATGGCCACCACCACCAGCACGGACAATACCGGGTTGCTGGATTACCTGGCCCCCATCTTCCAGGCCGATACCGGCGTGGAACTCAAATGGACCGCAGTCGGCACAGGCAAGGCCCTGGCCATGGGTGAAAACTGCGATGTGGACGTGCTCATGGTCCATGCCCCGGATTCGGAGATAAAATTTGTCGATGCCGGGTTTGGCGAAGACCGTCGTCTGGTCATGTACAATGATTTCGTGATTGTCGGCCCCGAGGCTGACCCGGCCAAGGTCAAGGGTATGACTGCTGCGAATGCCCTCAAGGCCATCGCCGCTGCCAAGGCCGGTTTTGCCAGTCGCGGCGACAACTCCGGCACCAACAAGAAAGAGCTTTCCCTCTGGGCGGGTGCTGGCATCGCGACCCCAATCAAGGTTGAATGGTACGTCGAGACTGGCCAGGGCATGATCGCCACCCTGAACGTGGCTGGCGAGAAGGGCATTTATTCCATGACTGACCGCGGTACCTGGATCAAGTTCGAGTCCACTCATCCGGACAGCATGCCTCTTGTCATTATTTCCGAGGGCGACGAAGCCCTTTTCAACCAGTATTCGGTCATGGCCGTGGCCCCGGCGCATTGCCCGGCCGTGAACAACGCCATGGCACTGAAGTACATGGACTGGATCGTTACGCCCGCTGCCCAGAAGGCCATCGCCGACTTCAAGTTGCTCGGTAAGCCGCTCTTCATTCCCAACGCGAAATAATATAATCTTCAGCGGCGGTGCCCCGAGAAAAGGCACCGCCGCTGAACCATCAACGACGAGGTAGGGATGGATTATCTGGCTGAAGGGGTGGTCAAGGCCCTGTATCTCCTGCTTCATGGCAATGCAGAGACCTATTCTGCTATGGGCGCTACGGTTTCGGCCTCGACCCTGTCCATCTTGGCCAGCCTGATCCTCGGTGCTCCCCTGGGTTTCTTGCTGGGTCATTATGATTTTCCAGGCAGACGAGCGGTCCGCAGCTTCACAGACACCATGCTCTGCGTGCCCACCGTGGTCATCGGCCTGCTGGTCTATGCCTTCCTCACTCGCCATGGCCCCCTGGGCTCCCTGGGCCTGCTCTTCACCATCCCCGGCATCGCCCTTGGCCAGACCGTCCTTGGCCTGCCCATCGTGGTGGCTATGACTGCCACGGCCGTGGAAGGGCTGGACGAGCGGTTGAGCCATACCCTGATGACCCTGGGGGCGAACCGGAAACAGATATTTCTGACCACGCTCTCCGAGGCCCGGTTTGCCATTGCCCTGGCTGCCGTGGCCGCCTATGGCCGCATCGTGTCCGAGATCGGCATCTCCATGATGATCGGCGGCAACATCAAGTGGCATACCCGGACGATCACCACGGCCATTGCCCTTGAGACCGGCAAAGGCGAGTTTGCCATGGGCATTGCCCTGGGGCTTGTTCTGCTGGTCGTGGCATTCGGGGTCAACCTGCTGACCTCGATGTTACGCAGGAGGGCCGGGAAATGAGCGCCCTGTATGAACTCCGCGACGTGGTCCAGGAGCATGGTGGCCGCGAGGTGCTCCGGGTGGACCATATGGATAT
>JAHJKV010000043.1 GCA_018822065.1 Pseudomonadota bacterium | reverse complement strand
TGCTGATCACGGACATCATGATGCCGGAGATGGATGGCCGCCAGCTCATTCAGACCCTGCGCGGCGACACGCAGTTCCAGCAACTGCCCATCATCATCATGTCTGCAGTGGTGGGAGTTCGTGACATCTCCGGCCTGCTCAAGCTCGGAGCCAGCCGCTTCCTTTCCAAACCCTTGGACAAGGACGAACTGATCGAATCGCTCTTGCGCTGCATGACTGACAGTTGCCAGGCCTGACCGAAGACACACCAAACACAGAAAGGGGAGCCCACAGGCTCCCCTTTTTTATTGCGTGTGATATTCGAGTGATGGCTTCACCACCAAACGGTGAAAATCGGACTTGAAGGTCGGCCAGAGGCTCTCGTCAAGCCAGGGCAAAAACATGTCCAGATAGGCATCTGTGGGCGTGTTGGTCGCGAGGATGGCATTGATTTCATCGATCACCTTCTGCCCCGATTCCCCGCGGGTGCAGGCCACGTAGCTCAGGAAGGACTCCTTCGCCTCGGCGATGGGGATGAATTCAAAATCGTCGCTTCCACTGTTTCGCTTCTCATAGGTAGCGGGGAAAGGATTGGTGATGAAAAAATCCGTTCGCTCGCCCGAAAGCAACCTGAATTGTCGCACGAAGGGCTGCATGCTCTTGATAGTGAATAATTTTTCCGTCCCCTTGTAAGGCTCAAGCAGGGCGTCAATTGTCTGGCCGTGGCTCAGGCCGTCGATATATCCCGCCTTGAGCCGCGGATCCTGCATGAGTTTCCGC
This sequence comes from Pseudomonadota bacterium, assembly GCA_018822065.1. Lineage (GTDB taxonomy): Bacteria > Desulfobacterota > Desulfovibrionia > Desulfovibrionales > Desulfovibrionaceae > JAHJKV01. The sequence goes on along the minus strand of JAHJKV010000043.1, from coordinate 2,075 downwards.
AGAGAAACCGTACCGTCGTGTTTCCAAGCGTCCAAAGAACCCGGACGACAGACGACCACATGAGGTCCGCCGATGGCTATTGGCAATGAATAGATGAGGTGTTCTTCCCTATCTTCCCGCTTGAGCAGCCCGGTGAAACAATAGAACTCGCCCTCTTCTGTCACTGACTTGATGCTTCGGTTAAACGGCGACTCGATGGTACGATGCCCATAGTTCGGCAGCTTGGACCACAGAAATTTGCGAATGTCCCAATACACCCCGCTTTTCCCGGTTTCGCTGAGCACGACATAGGGGGGATAGGAAAAATAGGGCCAAGTAATCTGCTCCTGTTCTTGTGCAAGGACAGAAGATGCCGGAGAAAGTATCCAGACAAGGCAGTAGCAAATCAGTACTATATGAAATCGGTGCATTGCATACTCGTTATTTATTTGTACCATTATCTCTGCACCGGTCAAGCACTTTTGGGTCCGAAGTTGACGGACCGTCTCCGAACCGGTAAACATTGAAACACACAATAAGATTATTCGCCACAGGCGGCCTACCGCCACAATCCATCCCCAGTATCACGGGCGAAATCGAAAACAGGAATGACATGGACGAAACAAACGAAAAAAAATGGCCAGAAGTATCCTTCGAAGACCTCTCCGACAAACTCAAAGATGCCTGCGGCCGCGCAGGCTGGACCACCTTGATGCCGGTCCAGAGCCGAACCATGGCGGCGGTCTTTGACCGCAAGGACATCATGGTCCAAGCTCGCACTGGCTCCGGCAAAACCGGGGCCTTCGTGCTCCCGCTCATCGAACGCATCGACCCGGAAAAAAATTGCTGCCAGGCGCTGGTGCTCCTGCCCACCCGAGAACTGGCCAAGCAGGTGGCCGACGAAGCCGAGAACCTCTCCGGCGGCAAGGTCCGCACTGTCCCGGTCTATGGCGGCGTTGGCTACGGCCCCCAGGTGGACGGATTCAGGAAGGGCGCGCACCTGGTGGTGGGCACCCCGGGCCGCATCCTCGACCACCTCATGCGCGGCAACCTGGATGTCAGCCAACTCGACACCCTGGTCTTCGACGAAGCGGACCGCATGCTCTCCATCGGATTTTACCCGGACATGAAGCAATTGCAGTCGTATCTCCCCGAGCGGGACATCCACGGCCTCATGTTTTCTGCCACCTTCCCGCCCCTGGTGCTCCGACTCAGCGAAGAATTTCTGCGGGATCCACAGTTCATCAGTCTGTCCGAGGACCACGTGCATGTAGCCGAGGTCACCCACGCCTATTATCAAGTTCCGGGCATGGGCAAGGAGCGGGCCCTGGCACGGCTCATCGAGACCGAAAACCCCTCCTCGGCCATCATCTTCACCAATACCAAAGCCAACTGCAACTTCGTGGCCGCCGTGCTCAGCCAGTTCGGCTACAATGCAGACCCGCTCTCCTCGGACCTGAGCCAGGCCAAAAGGGAGCAGGTGCTCAACCGGGTGCGTGCGGGAACCCTGCGCTTCCTGGTGGCCACGGATGTTGCCGCTCGAGGCATAGACATCCCCGAACTATCTCACGTATTCCTCTACGAGCCGCCTGAAGACCGTGAGTCTTACATCCATCGCTCCGGGCGCACTGGTCGCGCCGGGGCCGCAGGAGAGGTCATCTCCCTGGTGGACCTGATGCAGAAGATGGAGCTCAAGCGCATCGGCGAACACTACAGGATTCCACTGGTCGAGCGAGAGCTTCCCGATGACAAAACCGTTAGAAGCGTGGTGGCCGAACGGACTACGGCCCTGCTGGAAGCCCGCCTCCGCGAGGTTCCGGAACCGGAACGAGAACGCCTCTCCCTGCTTCGCTCCATGGCCGCAGACCTGGCCGCCAAAGTGGACAGCGTCGGCTACCTGGCCATGTTGCTGGACGAATTCTACCACCTGTCCGTCCACGGCGTGTCTGCCCCGGTCCGTAAAGGGCCTGCCGAGGGCGACAACCCCGTGCTGGACGAAGGGCGAATCGCGGACCACCTGGAACGTGACTGGAAATCCATGAAGCCATTGTCCCGGGAACGGATGATGAAATTCATGCCCCTGGCTCGCTCCCTGG
>JAHJKV010000413.1 GCA_018822065.1 Pseudomonadota bacterium | reverse complement strand
GACGAGCATCGGCTTAAGGCGAGTCTGCCCTGGATAAACGGTCTATTTCGTTCCTTCCTGGCCCAGGCGGTGGCGGAGTTGGCAGGTTAGCCGAGCATCATCTCCACTCCCATTTCCGGCGCCAGGCCCATCAGTTCGAGCAGGATGGGGATCTGGTAGAAGTCCTGCAGGTGGAGCACGCTGCACCAGGGATGGGCCTGGGGTCCGTCGGGCATGAGCTCCTCCATGATTTTCAGGCTCAGGGCTGTTCCGAAGTCGAAGACGATGAGCGGGAATTCCCGTTCTTCGGCTTCGCGGATGAGCCGGGCCACCCCATCGAATTCCCGTTCGCTCCCCCCCAGATAAATCAACGGTGCCTGGCTCTGGCCGCGGACCTCCAGCAGAGTCTCGGCCATGGCGGCGCGATTTAGTAGGCCATCGCGCCAGTAGCGCTCTTGGAAGACCTGGGCTTCGGGGGTGTCGTCGCCAGTCAGGAGCGAGAGCGGCGGGGCCACGATCATTTCCAGCATGTCCCGGTAGCGCAGGGGTACGTCGGGGTGGAGGGTGCGATCAAGCACGGCTTCGATTTCCTGCTGGGGCGTGGCCGAGAGCAGGGCAAAGGAGCCGAGACTCTTCATGACATAGGCCAGGAAGTCGAAAAGTCCGGGACGCAGCACGGCCTGGCTGGTCGCCTCCAGGGCGTTGTTTTCCCTTGATGCGTCTGGCTTTGCGCTACGTATCACGATGGAGTCGGAATAGCCGCTCAGGTAGAAAATGCCCTGGTCAGCGTGGGTGAAGCCCTGGCGCAGAAGCTCCAGGTTGCGGCCCGGGGCCGAGCGGCGCAGACTTTTAAGCAGTTCGCGCCGGTAGGCTTCGTAGCTGTCTGCCAGGGAGTTCTGGGATCGCAGCAGCTTCTTGTCGCGCCGGATGCTTTTGCCGTTCACGCTGATGATTTCGTCTATGACTAGGTCGCCCTGCACTCTTTGGGTGCTGATGAGCTTGCGTTCCAGCAGGCGACTTAAGATGAAGTATGTCTCGTTGCGGTCCACGATCTCCCGGAAGCCGGCGGTCTGGAGCAGGGTGTTCAGGGTCCGCTGTTCCAGGTCGCTGGTGATGACCGCGTCTTCTCCCTGTTCACTGAGACGCCAGCCATAGCGGGTGAAAATGGTCTGCAGGGGCTGGAAGCCGCGCCGCAGGGGCTTGGCTCCCATAAAGGAGAGCTTGCGCATTGGGCTTGGCTCGCCATGGGGAGTGAGGGCATGGACGAAGACCGCCACCATGATGTCGCCTTCATAGTAGAGCAGCACCTCGCGGTTGCCCTTGCGCATCATTCTTTCATAGACGGGTGGGGAGGTGTCTGTTTTCAGGGGATTGGTGTTGGCCGGGTTTTCCTGCCATTTGGTGTAGGCGAAGCTCAGGATTTGGGCCGCCTGTGAGAGCTCCTCGCGTGAAAGATGCGTTCCTGGCCGCGAGATGAATTGATAGCTGTTCACGATGTTCCTCAACTGGGTTGCGGGGTGTATTGTTCAAGGTATACCGAGGTCGGTGTCGTGCGCAAGCTCGTCCATACGCGGGCGGGCGATGGTCGGGGAGAGGGGCAGACCTGAAAGCCGGGAATGTGTATGCTTCTGGAGGAGAAAACGGTTTACAGCGTACCTGTTTTCGGCTACTGGATTACGTTCCAACCGCCCCTGATAGGCTTCTGATTTCAGGAGAATACGCAACTAGGTGATCGGTTTGGAGAAAACGCACAACGTGCGTAACGGGTTTTGGCACAGGTGTATTGCCTGCCGCCAGGTTGAGACTTCGTCTACCTCGGAACGTGAAAAAGTCTCTCCCAGGCTGGGCCAATTCCCGAGAACATACGCAAAAATACTTGTCCGAGGACCAGTTGGAGGTAAATGATGGAAGAAACCATGAAAGATGATGGTTCCGTGGAAGCTCCTGAGATGGAGATGAATTTTGAGCAGGCACTTGAAGATTATTTGAATGATGACTTCGGTGCCCTGGACGAAGGAAGCATCGTCCTTGGCGAAGTTGTCAAGGTTGAGAAGGACCATGTCCTCGTCGATGTCAACTTTAAGTCCGAAGGTCAGATTCCCATCGCGGAATTTCTGGATCCTGACGGCGGCCTGACTGTTGCCATTGGTGACAAGGTCGATGTCTTCGTCGCCCGCAAGGACGAGTCTGAGGGCACGATCCATCTGTCGCGCGACAAGGCCAAGCGGATGCAGCTTTTCGACAAGCTGGAAGACGTCATGGAGCGGGAAGAGACCGTCACCGGTCGAATTGTCCGCCGCATCAAAGGTGGTTACACCGTCGATCTCGGCGGCGTGGAAGCCTTCCTGCCCGGCTCTCACGTTGACCTGCGCCCCGTGCCCGACATGGACGCCCTGGTCAACCAGGAGTACGAATTCAAGATTCTGAAGATCAATCGTCGGCGCTCGAACGTCATCGTTTCGCGCCGTGTGCTTCTTGAGGAGCAGCGTGGTGAGCAGCGTGAGCAGCTCCTGGGCACCCTCATTGAAGGCCAGATCGTCGAAGGCAAGGTCAAGAACGTCACCGAATACGGCGTGTTCATCGACCTGGGTGGCCTCGACGGCCTGTTGCATATTACTGACATGAGCTGGAAGCGCATCAAGCATCCCAAAGAGATGGTCAACCTTGGTGACGACCTGAAGCTCAAGATTCTCAACTTCGACCGTGAAGGTCAGAAGGTATCCCTGGGCCTTAAGCAGCTCGTGGACGATCCCTGGGAAGACATTGGCGGCAAGTACCCCGTGGACGCCAAGTTCACCGGCGTTGTCACCAATCTCGCCGACTACGGTGCGTTTGTGGAGCTGGAAGAGGGCGTCGAGGGCCTGGTGCACATCTCCGAGATGTCCTGGACCCGCAAACTGCGTCACCCCTCCCAGATGGTCCATGTTGGCGACGAAGTCGAAGTCATCGTGCTCGGCGTCGATCCCGACAAGAAGCGCATCAGCCTCGGCATGAAGCAGATCAAGCCCAACCCGTGGGATGTGGTTGCCGAGAAGTACCCCGAAGGTACCGTCCTTGAAGGCGCCATCAAGAACATCACCGAATTTGGCGTGTTCATCGGCATCGAGGAAGGCATCGACGGCCTCATCCACGTGTCCGACATCTCCTGGACCAAGAAGATTCGCCACCCCTCCGAGGTCTACAAGTCCGGCGACGTGGTCCAGGCCAAGGTCCTGACCGTGGACAAGGAGAACGAGAAGTTCACCTTGGGCATCAAGCAGCTGAACGATGACCCCTGGAGCCAGGTCCCCCTTAAGTACCCCGTGGGCCAGCTTGTCTCCGGTACCGTGACCAACATCACCGACTTCGGTCTCTTTGTTGAGGTCGAGGAAGGTATCGAAGGTTTGGTGCACGTCTCCGAGATCAGCCGCAAGAAGATCAAGACGCCTGCCGAGGTCTACAAGGAAGGCGACGTGATCGAGGCCAAGGTCATCCACGTCTCTGCCGACGAGCGCCGGCTCGGCCTTTCGGTCAAGCAGCTCAAGGAAGAGGCGGAGAAGAAGCGCGGACCCTCTGCGTCCAAGGGCTATTCCTCCTCCAACGGACCTGCCGACAGCGGCAACACTCTGGGCGACCTCCTGCGTGAGAAGCTGGAAGCGGCTCAGGGCGAGGACGTAGTTGAGGAAGTGGTCGAGGAAGTCGTTGAAGAAGCCGTGGTGGAAGTCGTGGCGGAAGCCGTTGAAGAAGCCGTGGTGGAAACCTCCCCTGCGGAAGAAGTTGAAGCGGAGAAGGATGAAAGCTAGAACCAGGTTCTCGCAACGTCATCCGTTTCTCTTCGGATTGGCATTACTCACATTGGCCGTGGTCCTCGTTCTGGGGGCCTCGGCCATTTTCCGTTCCTCGGGGGGGGGCGGCTCCGGCGAGGATAGACTTGGTGTGGTCTACATCGAGGGCATGATCGTCGATGCCGAACCGGTGGTGAACTTCATCCATGACCTGGAAGACGACCCGAGCATCAAAGGCGTTCTTGTGCGCGTGGATTCCCCCGGCGGGGCCATAGCGCCTTCCCAGGAGCTCTATCAAGCTGTGCGGCATTTGAACGAGGTCATGCCCGTGGTGGCTTCCTATGGTGTGGTGGCAGCTTCGGGCGGCTACTATGCCTCCTGCCCTGCAGAACGGATCGTCGCCAATCCCGGCTCGATCACCGGCTCCATCGGGGTACTGCTGGAATATCTTGATTTCCACCAGCTTGCCGAGAAGGTGGGAGTGAATCTCGAACTTCTGGCCACGGGCTCCCAGAAGGGTGCGGGTTCGCCTTTTCGCGAGTTGACGCCAGAACAGCGCGAGGTTTTCACAGGCATGCTCATGGACATGCACGACCAGTTTGTCTCCGATGTGGCTGTGGCCCGGAGCATGCGCAAGGAAAAGGTTCTCAAGCTGGCCGACGGCAGGGCGTATACTGGTCGGCAGGCCCGGGACAACGGTCTGGTCGACGAACTCGGCACCTTTGACGATGCCCTTGAGATACTCATGCAGTACTGCGGCATGGAAGAGTTTCCCGAGTTGGTCCAAGGTCCGGTGGACGAAGTACCGTTCATCGACCAGGTGCTCGGCGAGGGGCGGCTTGAACAGTTGGTTCAGGGCCTTGGCCCCCGGCTACGATTCCAGTATCGTTAGCGAAACCCTGTTTTCTCCCTTCCTTTTCCTTTCTAAAAAAGAGCCGACCTGCTACGCTTCGACTGAGGTATTCACTTCGGGCAGCAGGATGTACTTGTTGATCAATTGGCGGAGGACTGTATGAGCTTGACGGACAATATTGTGATGGATTTTTTGACGAATCCTGTCGCAGCGGTTCCGATTATCTCCGACGATGAGAGTTTCAAAAAGAATCTCAAGGCAGTTTTCCAAAAATCACTTGGGATCAAGCGTGAGGTGGTGCACAGCTTCCAGCAGACCACCCAGGCTCTCAAGTATCTGGATGATCGGCTCAGCAAGGGTTATCCCACTGTGCTGTTTTGCGAGGGAACGCTGAACGGGAGGGCCACTTCAGGTTTTCTGGCCACTATCAAGTCCTCTTACCCCGAACTCAAGGTCATTGCGCTGGTCTCGGAGATCCGGCGCGATGACATTGCCTATCTGTACGAGGTTGGGTGCGACAACGTCATTGCCAAGCCCGCCTCGGCCAACAATGTCCTGGAGAAGATGGCAAATGCCATCAAACCACAGGGCCAGCTTTCCAAGTACGTTTCCGTTGCCAAATCTTTGCTTCGCAGTGGAGAGAACGACAAGGTGCTGGTGGTCTGCAAGAAGATCCTGGAACTCAAGCCAGGCAGTCCCGCCGCGCTCATGCTCGCCGGGGATGCCTATCTGGCCGAAGGGGACCGGCCCAAGGCGCTCGTCTTCTATGAAAAGGCGCACAAGAGTTCTGAGGTCTACCTCGAACCCATCAAGCGGCTGGTTGATTTTTACCGGGGCTATGATGACGGGATGTATCTCCATTACATGGAGATATTGGACAAACTTTCTCCTTTGCATGCCGAGCGAAAGAAGGATATCGGCGTGGTCTATCTTGACCGGGGCGACCAGCCTGTGGCGGAACTGTATTTTGACAAGGCTATGGAGTGTGCCGATCGCGAGGCCTCGAATATTGTTGCCGGAATGGCCGAATCCATTGCCAGGGCCGTGCAAGATTGTTCCCCCTACATGGCCGAGAAATATCTCTCCCAGGCCCTTGATGCCAAGCAGGATTCCCTGACTCGAGAAGACCTGGAGACCTTCAACCGCCTTGGCATCGCCCTGAAGGCCCAGGGGAAATGGAAAGAGGCGGTGGAGTGCTACCGCAAGGCTCTGGGGATTGCGCCCAAGGACGAGGGGCTCCATTACAACATGGGCATGGCCCTCTTTGAGGGGCGTCGGAGCATGGATGCCCACCAGGCGTTCTGCAAGGCCCTGGCCCTGAATCCCGCGCTGTTTCGGGGCAATGGGGTGGTCAGTACCAACCTGGCCAATGCTTTTTATGAGGCAGGGGATTATGCGAAGGGTCTTGAATTCGCTGCCCATGCCCTGGAACTCAATCCTACCAACAAGAATGCGGCCCAGCTTGTGGAGCGCCTGAAGGCCCGCGTGGGCAAAGCCTGACCGGCAGGGGTTCTCCCTGTCCTGCTATTCCCTTTCCTGATCCAGACGTGCAAGCTTGGCTTGAAGGTCCGCCTTGAGCAGTTGGTGCTCGGCCTGGGTGGAGGCTGCGATCTCCTGGGGCTCGTGCATGGCCTGCATTTTATACTTGTTGCCGAGGGCGTTGGCTTCCTGGGCCGGGTTCACCAGGGTTGCACGGCCTGTCCGCTTGCGATGCAGCACCCTGAGATGCCCTTGGTAGACGGCGAAGTTGCCCCCGGCGGCCATGCGCAGGTCTCGTTCAAGGTCGTCGTACTGCGAGGGAGAGAGATAGAGAGAGAAATCGCCGCACTCGTGCAGGCGTTCGGTTTTGAAGAGGTGGCAGCAGCCTGTGACCGAGACGCAAGGGCGCATGTAGTCGAACTGTCCGGAATCGAGGACCTGGATGTGCAGGTTGGAAAGGCTCACCGGGTGGGGGCTAAGTCGGGAGAGGTCCAGGGGCACGGCCACGGCCAGGGGCAGGAGGTGATAGTCCACGGCCTGGAGCAGGGCGGGCTGGACAGCGTCGACCACCTTGCAGCCCCATACCCCGGCGTCCGGGTAGTGTTGGACCGCAGCGCCAAAGAGGGTGAGCCAATCTTCCGGAACCACGGCATCGTCGTCAAGATAGATGGCCCAGTCTGAAGCGCAGACTGCCGGGTGGTGCATGAGCCAGTTTCGCGCGCCAGCAGCTCCCGCGTTCACGGGCAGGGTGATGATTTCCATCCGGTCCTTCCCGAACCGCTGCTGCCAGCTTGAGAGCACTTCAGGCGTGGTGTCCGTGGAGCCGTTGTCGAGGACGAAGAGGCGAGCATCGCCAAGGTCAGAGGCATGGAGGGAGGCCAGGGTGTCGTTCAGGTCGCGACATTTGTTCCAGGAATAGAGCAGGACGGCGATAGAGCCGGGGAGTTGGGCGCGGTGTTGGTCAAGGCCCTCCAGGAGGTCGTAGGCCCTCAGGGCGGCCTGAGTCTGCCAGGGCGAGTGGCGCAGGGCTTTGAGCAGGAGAGCCAAACCGCCCTGACGGTCGCCTGATTGCAAGCAGATCTCAGCCCTGGACAAGATTCTCCAGCCCTTTCCAAAGGTATTTTTGGTCGCCTTGATGCACTTTTCAGCCGGCACGTACAGTCCGCGTGCCTGATTGATCTGGCCCATGAGCGCGGTGAGCACGGGGCCGAATTTGGAATGGTGGATGGTCATGATTTGTGCGGTGAGCCAGTCATAATCCGCTTCATACATGCCGACGCTCATGGCCTGTTCGTACCAGAACAGGTTGTTTGGTTCATTCTGAATGCGTTTTTCCAGGAAATGTTTGATCTTGTTCATCTCCCGGCGTTCGACCACGCGTTGGAAATAGCTCAGGTTCTCGGGGCGGCTCCAGGATTGGGAGACCGTGCGCAGAATCTGACGGCTGTTTTGGTCGAGTTGGGGGGCGAGGATCGGGGTGTTCAGAATCTGGGTCGCAAGTTCACCCGAGAGCGGGGTTTCCCCGAAGCTGGCCAGGACCATGTCGGCGCAAATGACAGGGAGTGTAGGGGATTGGGCCGCGCAGGCCAGGCCGTTCACTGCGGCGTCCAGCATGTGCAGCTTGCCCACTGAACCCACGGCGAGGAGGGTGCGCATGGGCTCGGGAAGTTCGGCGTACCAGTCACTGAGTCGGGTGATGCGCTTCATGTTCCTCCCTCAGGGTTCCGGAGTGTCGCTGTTGACGCTATCAAGAGCCAAGGGGCTGGCGATCCGGCGGCCATGGTAGACCTGGAGCAGTTCCAGCCCCTTGCGTCGGTTGCTGAGCAGCCCGGAGACGATGCGCTGGTTTGCCTTGCCCATGGAGACGCGCAGGGAAAAATTCTCCATCAGGGTCCAGACCTTCTCGGCCAGGCATTGGTGGTCTTCCACCGGGCAAAGGAAGCCGCCCACGCCGTTGGCTACCAGTTCCGGGACACCTCCCGCGTTGGTGCAAACTACGGGCAGGGCTGCGTGGTAGGCTTCGGGCAGCACGTTGGGCAGGCTCTCCAGTCGGGAGGAGAGCACCAGAATGTCGGCAAAGAGCAATTCCTTGAGTACCTGGGCGTGGGGCATCAGACCGAGGTCGAGGAGCCGTTCCCGGACCTGCGGGGTGATGATGCTCGCAAACTCTTCCAGCTTTTGCGCTCCGGCGATGGCGAATTCGACATCGCGCAGGTCGTGGGTCTCGGCCAGGGTCTGGCACATGCGCAGGTAGACATCGAGCCCTTTGGCCGGAGCTTCGTTGCCGACGTAGAGGATGCGAACCCCCCTCTTGCGACGGGCACCCCTGTCCTGGGGGGCCGGACCTTCGGGGAGAAAGGAGTTGTAGACCACGTTGATGCGGCTGTCCGGCACCTTGACCTTGGCCAGGGAGGCGGCGCAGGCAAAGGAATTGACGATCATGCCGTTTGCTATGCGCGCCCACAAGCCGAACAGGGTATTGGGGTTGAAGATCACGCCGCGATTGATGAACAGTCGGAACCCGCCGCCCATAATCTTGGCCAGGACGCCCGCCTTGTACGCCTTGTTGTGGAAGGTGTGGACCACATCGATGCCTCGTTCCCGGATTACATCGCGCAGGAGAAAAGCGGTGGCCGTGGACCGTTTGAAGTGGTCGCAGTGGAGCACCTGGGCTGCCGCTGGCAGGGCCGTGGGGATGGCGGACTTGGGGGGGACAAGCACAGTGACATCGAGGCCCAGGTCGAGCATGGCCCGGGCATTGTTCACCAATTGGCGGCTGCCGCCCGAGAGCTTCACGGAATCAGTGGCGTAAAGAACGTGCTTGATTTCCGGCCGCTTGCGGAGTTTCTTGAAAAAAATGCGGGCTGTGGCCTTGCGTCTGTACATGGAAAGTCGCCGCTGAATCCAAGCGCCGTCTTTGGTGCGGCCCACTCCCAGCCGGTTGAGCCGGAAGGGGTCGGTGCCGGGCGAATTGGCCCCACGCTCCAGGGTGAAGGCGGCCGAGAAACCGGCCCGTTTCAGTTCCTCCTCGCTCTCCGTGTCGAACTGGCCCCAAGGCCAGCAAAAGAATTGGTGGGCGGTCTTGTTCAACTCTCGCATGCGCTCAAAGCTTGCGGTCATGTCCTGGCGGCAGAAGGCCTGGCGTTCGGATGTGGTACGGCGGCGCAGGATCGGTTCCCCTTGTTCATTGGCTTTTCCCGTGGGCCAGAAGCCGTCATACACGTAGGCGCTGCCCTCGGTGAAGGTGGGGAGGGCCGGGTCGAACTGGGGGTAGATGGACCATGCTGCCCAGTGGGCCTTGGGGTGTCCCATGGGATAGCGATGGTCCAGGGTGCGGAAGGTGGCCTGGTGGCGGCTTCCGTGGGCGTAAACCTCATGGCCTGCATCTATCAGGGATTTGATTTCACCAGAGTTAATGAATTGACTGTAATCCTGATGCAGTAAGGAATCACGAAAACAATCAGGCAGAGGCTTGGGCGAGGGCATGGCAGCTGGCTCGCGGGGGGGAGCGGTCTCGATGAAGTCCGTGAGGGCGAAGAACACGCCGACCATGCCGCGTTGTTGCAGGGCCGGGGCGGCATTGAGAAAATTGCTGATGTGGCCGTCGTCGAAGGTCAGGACCACGGCATGGTCCACAGGCTTGCGCGTGCCGGTCACGATGCCGAAGAGGTCCTGGGCGGAGATGGTCGTGAAACCGGCATCGACTATGGCGTCCAGGTGTTCCCCGAACTGGGCGAGGCCATGGGAGCCGCCATCAAAGATGTCGTGGTAGCACAGGATGGGAATGGAGGGCGTGAACATGCGTTCCTCATGGCCGGGCAGGGTGTGGTAAGGTTCGGCCCCGGCAATCTGTCAGAGGTATCAAATGGGCGCGAACCGGGCAAGGGGCCATTGTCTAGAAAAAGTTGAAAAGAATTCGAGTTACATATATGAGGATGCCATGGCGAATAGGACCATACTGTTTATTGCCGAGCCGCAGTCCGTGACCGGCATCTTTCCCGCCTTAAAGGCGGCGGGTCTGCAGGCAGGTCTGGCGGACAATCTCTCCGGAGCGATCAGTTTTATCAAAAAATCCAAGCCTGCCGTGGTGTTCTGCAGGCCACAGTTGCAGGGATTTACTGCAAAAAAGCTGCTGAGCGAGGCGAAAAACGCAGGGAATTATCCGCCCATTGTCGTCTTTACCCGCGAGGGTTCTGCTGACGACGCGCAGGAATTTATGGAGATGGGGGCCAAAGACTACTGGTTGGAACCACTGGTCTTTGAGAAAATACGGTTGGTCCTGCCACCGGATGAGCCGGAAGACGACCTGGAACCCGAACCAACGGTGGCCACCGCTGCCACCCCAGCTCCCCAGGCCCCGCCAAAATTTCAGATCATCGGCAAACATGAAGCGGTGCTGCGCGTCCTGGCCCTGGCCAAGCAGGTGGCCCGGAGCAAGGCCACGGTGCTCATTTCCGGCGAATCCGGCACGGGCAAGGAGATGTTTGCCCGGTTCCTCCACGCCCATTCCGACCGGGCCCAGATGCCCTTTGTGGCCATCAACTGCGCGGCTCTGCCCGAACATCTGCTCGAATCCGAACTCTTCGGGCATGAAAAGGGTTCCTTCACCGGGGCCATCAATCGCAAGCTCGGAAAATTCGAGCTGGCCTCCGGCGGCACCATCCTGCTCGATGAGATCACCGAGATGGATATGGGGCTTCAGGCCAAGCTTTTACGCGTGCTCCAGGAAGGCGAGATCGACCGCGTTGGCGGTGTGGATACCGTGAATGTGGATGTTCGCGTGCTGGCCACCACCAACCGCGACATCGAGGAGTCGGTACGGACTGGGAAGTTCCGCCAGGACCTTTTCTACCGCTTGAACGTCATCCCGCTCAAGCTGCCAGCCCTCAAGGCCCGGGGTGAGGATGTGCTGCTTTTGGCCGATTTCTTTGTGGCGAAATTCTGCGCTGCATATTCTCTTGGCCGTTTGGCCTTTACCGAGGATTCCAAGCAGTGGCTACTCGACTACGAAT
>JAHJKV010000412.1 GCA_018822065.1 Pseudomonadota bacterium | reverse complement strand
GGCATCACGGACCGCATCCAGCATCTGAACGAAACCACTGACTGCCTGGCCCCCTGTCGCCAGAAGTGCCCAGGTTCCATCAATATTCCTAAATACATCGAATACATTTCCCAGGGCGACTTTGCCAATGCCGTGCTGACCATCAAGGAACGCATCCCGCTCCTGCTCGTCTGCGGCCGGGTCTGCCCGCGACCCTGCGAGACCATGTGCCGCCGCCAGCATGTGGACGAACCCGTGGCCATCAATATGCTCAAGCGCTTCGTGGCCGATTGGGAGATGAACTCTGGCACCCGCCTGCCCATCCCCTGCTCCCCCGACACAGGCAACAAGGTGGCCATCATCGGCGGAGGCCCTGCCGGTCTCACCTGCGCCTATTTCCTGCGACGCCTGGGCCATAAGCCCACCATCATCGAGTCCCTGCCCGAACTCGGCGGCCAGTTGCGCTACGGCATCCCCGAATACCGGCTGCCCAAACAGGTGCTCGACTGGGAAATCCAGGGCATCCTCGACCTGGGCGTCGATGTGCAGACCAACGTCAAATTCGGACGCGACCTCGACATCGAGGAACTGGGACGCAAGGGCTTCAAGGCCGTGTTCCTCTCCTTCGGGGCCTGGGATTCTCGAGAGATGGGCATAGAGGGCGAAGACCTGCCCGGCGTAATCAACGGCACCGAGATGCTTACCAAGGTGGGCCTGGGTGTTGGAACCGGTGTGGGCAAGAAGGTCGTGGTCGTCGGAGGCGGCAATACTGCCATCGACACTGCACGTACCTCAGTTCGCAACGGCGCAGACGTGACCATGATGTACCGACGCACGGAAAAGGAAATGCCCGCCCACGACGACGAGATCAAGGACGCCAGGGATGAAGGCGTCAAGTTCCTGTTCCTGGCCGCCCCCACGCGGGTCGTCGCAGGCGAGAACGGGCACGTCGCCGGTATCGAATACATCACCATGCAGCTTGGCGAGCCTGACGCCTCTGGGCGCAGAAGGCCGGAACCCGTGCCCGGCTCGGAGACCATTTTCGAGTGCGATACCATCATCCCGGCCATCGGCCAGATCATCGACCTGGATTGTCTCTACGAAAACGGCGGCACGGAATGCCCGCTGAAGCACCCCAAGTATCGAGCCATCGCCGCAGAACCCGCCACCCTGCAGACCCCGATCCCCAACGTATTTGCCGGTGGCGACGTGGTCACAGGGCCGAACTTGGTCATCTCGGCCATCGGACAGGGACGCAAAGCCGCACGGTCCATCAACAAGTTCCTGGCAACTCACGAGATCGACGTGCCGGACAACCTGCAGACCACGATGATGGAATACACCCTGTTCAAGGACCTGGACGGCTGTACCGACAAACCTAGAAGCCAACAGCCCCACCTCTGCAGCCTGGAAAACCGCACCCAGTGCTTCGACGAGGTGGAGGGCACCCTGACCGCCGACCAGGCCCAGTTCGAGGCCTGCCGCTGCCTGCGCTGCGGCCTGACCTGCTACACCAGCGACGAGGACCGCGACAACGCAGGCGTCCTCGCCTCGACGCAGGGATAATCCGCAATCAGTCGGTGTAAATGCGCGGCAAAAGAAAAAACAGCTTGCAAACCGGAATCTATTCTGGCAAAAAAATGCTCCCTGTGGGTGATTAACTCAGCGGTTAGAGTGCCATCTTCACACGGTGGAAGTCCCGAGTTCAAATCCCGGATCGCCCACCACAGGAAAAACCAAAGCCCCTCTTCTGAGGGGCTTTTCTTGTAGGCGCAATTCACGTACAAGCCCTGCATGCAACTCGTCCTCTTCGAACCCGAGATACCGCCCAATGCTGGCAATGTTGCGCGGTTGTGCGCAGCCACCAAGATTCCTCTGCATTTCATCGAGCCCCTGGGGTTCAAGATCGACGACAAGCATCTGAAGCGGGCCGGGTTGGACTACTGGCCAAACGTGAACCTCACGGTTCATGTCGACTTCAATGCCTTCCGCAAGGCCGTGCCCGGGCGGCTGGTGCTGACCTCGGCCCGGAGCGGGATGGTCCATTGCGATTTCGCCTTTGAACCCGGCGACCTCATCGTGCTCGGCCCGGAGACGCGGGGACTCCCGGACGCGATCCTGGCCGCATCGACCCACCGGGTGCGCATCCCCACCTTCGACACTGTGCGCAGCCTGAACATGAGCACCGCTGCTGGCATCCTTCTCTTCGAGGGACTGCGCCAGACAGACCAGTTGCCAGCCCCCCTTTCGACCTAGGACATTTCGACCTAGGACAGCTTGCGCTGTGGCCCTGGCACGGCTATACTCCCTCCCATTCATAGCAACACCAAAGGACACAACGACTATGCGGCTCCTGGTCACTGGCGGATGTGGATTCATCGGCACCAATTTCATCCGGCTCATGCGCTCGGCCCACCCCGACTGGTCCATCGTCAATCTTGACCTGCTCACCTACGCGGGAAACCGCCTGAGCCTCGCGGACCTGGAGGCTGAAGACCAAGGCTACCGATTCGAACACGGCGATATCCGTGACCCGAAGCTGGTCTCCTCGCTCCTGGAGGAGCACCACATCGAGGCAGTGGTGAACTTCGCGGCCGAGTCCCACGTGGACCGCTCCATCGACAACCCGGCCCCTTTCATCTCCACCAATGTGCAAGGTGCCCAGACCATCCTCGAATGCGCCCGTCGCGCCGGACTTGCACGTGTGGTGCACATCTCCACGGACGAAGTTTACGGCACCCTCGGTCCCCAGGGGCTGTTCACCGAATCCACGCCCCTGGCCCCCAACTCGCCTTACTCCGCCAGCAAGGCAGGGGCAGATCTGCTCTGCCGGGCCTATGTCGAGACCTACGGCATGGACGTGGTGGTCACCCGCTGCTCCAACAACTACGGCCCCTACCAATTCCCGGAAAAGCTCATCCCGCTCATGTACCTGAAGGCCCAGGCCGTGGAACCGCTGCCGGTTTACGGCGACGGCATGAATATCCGCGACTGGATTTATGTGGACGACCACTGCCGGGGCGTTGAACTGGCCCTGACCAAGGGACGACCAGGAGGCATCTACAACTTCGGCGGCAATGCAGAGAAGACCAATCTCGACGTTGTCCGCTCCATGCTCTCCATCCTCGACCGAAACGAGAACCTGATCACCTTTGTGACCGACCGGCCCGGCCATGATCGCCGCTATGCCATGGACTTTGCCCTGGCCGCCGAGGAACTTGGTTTCGAACCCTCCCTCGACTTTTCCCAGGGACTTCGCAAGACCGTGGAGTGGTACAAGAACAACACCGACTGGCTCGAAACGGTCCAGAGCGGCGAATATCGCCGTTTCATGGGCACCTGGTACGAGGAGAGGTCATGATCCGTCTGCAGGGACGCAAGGCCGTGGTCCTAGGCGGGATCAATGGCCTGCTGGGCCAGGCCCTGGTGCAGGCCCTGGAGGCCGAAGGGGCCGTGGTCGCAGCTGCCGGGCGCTCCCAGGTCGATGTCACCGACGAAAACGATCTAGACGCCTACTTCGAACGCGTGGATCCGGAGATGGTCTTCAACGCCGTGGCTTACACCGCCGTTGACCAGGCCGAGGACGAACCCGCCGTTGCTGCCCTGCTGAACGCCGAGGTCCCGGCCATCCTGGGCCGACTCTGCCAGAAACGGGGCATCCTGCTGGTCCACTACTCTACGGATTTCGTGTTCGGCTGCGCGGAGGAAACCCCGCGGCGAGAGGAAGATATCCCGTCTCCGGCATCGGTGTATGGCCGCACCAAACTCGACGGGGAGCAGGCGCTTTTGGCCCTTGGATATGACAACCTGCTCATCCTGCGGACGGCCTGGCTCTTCGGGCCGGGAAAGACCAATTTCGTGCACAAGATTCTCGGGTTTGCCGCAACGCGGGATGA
This sequence comes from Pseudomonadota bacterium, assembly GCA_018822065.1. Taxonomy (GTDB): domain Bacteria; phylum Desulfobacterota; class Desulfovibrionia; order Desulfovibrionales; family Desulfovibrionaceae; genus JAHJKV01. The sequence goes on along the minus strand of JAHJKV010000412.1, from coordinate 118 downwards.
ACTGACCGTGGTCCACGACCAGGCGGGATCGCCAACCTTCACACCTGACCTGGCCGCCTACAGCCTGGACCTGATCCGGCACGGCGCGCGCGGTCTGTTTCATGTGACCAATTCCGGC
>JAHJKV010000042.1 GCA_018822065.1 Pseudomonadota bacterium | reverse complement strand
GTCCAGTTATCCTCCCGCAGATTTGTACCAGCCGTTCGCCTTGGGGCCCTTTGTCCATTCCGTGGATACTCATGAGATCCACGAGTAGGCCGGATGTTTCGGAGATGGTGGCAAAGATGTTCTTGAGTTCATGAGAGATGTGGGCGTTCATGCGGCCGAAGAAAGCCAGCTGGGGCCAGTGTGTTTCGTTCATGTCCGCTCCTTGATCAGTGTGCATCCGCCGCGGGTGGGATGATTTTGATAGTTTCTATGAGTTTTTCGAGGGTCAATGGCTTGGTGAGAAAAAGGTCCTCATTGCCGTCCTCGGCACTGATTTCATCCACAGAACCATGGCCAGAAACAAAAAGAAAACGAAGTTTCGGCTTTATTTTTGCCAGTTTCATCCTCAACTCCAGACCGCCGATCTGAGGCATCTTAAGATCGAGAATGGCCAGATCGTAGTCTTCATCGGTCACTTTTTTCACGGCTTCGCGGCCAGTAGAAGTCCAATCCGCATCATAACCGCGCAAACTAAGCCGCTCACATAAAGTGGCTACGAAATCTTCTTCGTCATCGACCAACAATATCTTCATCAGATTCTCCAGAATTGTTCGCCAAGGGAAGGATCAGATCAAAGCGCGCACCTTTCCCTGGTTCGCTGTGTACCTCGATACTCCCCCCGAGCTTCTTTATTAAACCGTAGGAGATGGACAGACCCAGTCCAGAGCCGCCCTTGGCGAGTTTTGTGGTGAAAAAAGGTTCAAACAATTTTTGCATGTGTTCCGGAGAAATTCCCGGGCCGGTGTCGGCAATGGACAGTAGCAACATCGTGTCGAGTTTATTCCCTGTTATGGTCAATTTGCCACCATTAGGCATTGCCTGCAGGGCATTGGTCACGATATTGAGCAATACCTGTTGCAGCTTGCCTCTGTCCGAGCGGATGGATGGCAAGTCCGGCGGAAGGTCGACCTGCACTTCGATGTTCATATAGGCCGCATGCTTTTCGATAAAACTTAAGACTTCCTGAATCACCCCGGTGATATCCATGTTCCGAACATCAAGTTCGACTTGGCGGGCGAATCCGAGCAATTGCTTGGTAATTCGCCCGCATCTGTCCACGCTGTGATGCATGGACTCGATTTGTTGAAGAAGTCGTTCCGTGCGGTTCGGAAGATCTTCCATGGTAAGGAGGTCCTTGATCAAGCCGGCTTTCATTTCAATGATGGCCAAGGGGTTATTGATTTCGTGCGCAACACCTGCCGCAAGGTGACCAATGGAAGCCAGACGGTTGCTGTCTTCGAGTTTTTGCAGGGCCTCGGCCTGCTGATTGTCGGCCTGATACGCCTTGTTGATCATATATGTAGACACGGTGTACACGACGACCACGATGGTCAAGATGCTGCCCAGCAGAAATCCCACCAGTTGCAAACGCAGGTCCGTCCATGTGCGCATGATCTCCCAGGTGGGTTTGAGGACTATCAGCACGAAAGAAGTGCCCTGTATATAGGCGTAGGCCCCTACATATTCGCTACCATCGTGGTCCTGCCATTCGAAGGTTTCGGTGTGCTCCGAGAACTCTGGCAGCGGAATTCTGCTAGGTTCAAGCACTGTGGGGTGGGACGGGCTGCTGCTTTGGACCAGCCCATCCCAGTTGATCAAAATAGCCTCGCCATCGCCCCCTGCTTCGATGTCGTCCAGAATGCGGATCAGTTTCTTGGTGTCCAATGTGGCGCGCAGGATAAAGGGGTTACGCGGGTTCTTCGAGCGCACTGCGATGAACATGTGGGGCTGATTGCGGACGCCCAGGAAGACGTCGGATACATAAATATCGCTTTCTGGAAAGTGCTTGAACCAATCCTGTTCGGCGTACGACTTCCCTCGGAGGTTGAAAGGGCCTGCATAGGCGACCTGTTCGCCCGTTGGAGCAATGACTCCCAGGTCCACCATGCCGCCGAATCCAACCTTAAGGTTCTGCAGAAGAAGCGAGATCTGATCGCTGTCAGACAGCTGCGTGAAGTCATGCTCCGCCATGATGAATCGCAGCGCCGAGGCTCTCTCTTCGCTGTAAAAAGTAATAGACCGTCTGCTGTTCGATGTGACTCGGTCCAGCCTTGCTGAAAGCTCATTGATGAACGATTGCTCGGTAAGCTTGAAGTCTATGGAGGATACCACCGCGAGCGGAACCAGGGCCACGGACATCAGCATAAGGAGGGCGATCCCCCATTGTCGTGAGTAGCTCTGGAACCTGGCGTAGGGACTCGCGAGCGGCTTGGAGTTCCAAAATCCAGGCACGAACGCATTACGCAGGGCTTCGGAAACTATGCTCATTGTACGTCTCCGTCCAATAGCGCTTCGACAAGGTTTTTGATGTGCAGGGGCTTACGCATGAACCCGTCTGCACCGCAGGTCATGCAAGCTAGTCTGTCGTCCTCGGAGCCGTGTCCGGTGATGATGATCACCCGGACATCCGGGGCAATTTCCTTGATCCGCTTGAGCACCTCCCCTCCGTCAATGTCGGGCAGGCGGAGATCCAGCACGACCAGGGAAGGGGTATGTTGCAAAAACAGTTCTAGAGCAGAGAGCCCTCCATAAGCAACAAGCGTTTCGAAGCCACGAAGCTCTAGCCGTTCAGCCAGGGAGTCGACGAATTGGATTTCGTCATCAACGAGAAGAATCGTTCGCTTCATAGTTTAAACTACCTTACTGCTGTTGACACTAGCTATTTATATTTATATCTTAAGTACATATTGTACGCAACTTTTGAAAGTAAGAATATGCTTTACGTAGAGATGTTGCAACTGATTAAAATCATTTTGAAATGAGTTCATGTAGTGGTAGGGAGTTGACTCTTCTGTGCGAGTGTGTCCGGCAGGAGATCTGTGAGTGTTGTAGGTTGTATTCCCGTGGTATTCTGGTCCTGGACGTGGCCGTCTAGCGTGTACTTGGAAACGGGGGGCCCAGCCATTAATCCTAAGGAGAGAACATGACTGCAAGTAAGACGACCATCTTGCTCGTTGACGACGAGCCACAATTTCTTGAAGCCATTGCCGAGCGTGTGCGCCTCAAGGGCTTTGAGGTTTTGACCGCTGAAAATGGTGCCCAGGCACTGGAAGTCGCAGCTAAACACACCATCCACCTAGCCGTGGTCGACCTCAAGCTGCCGGACATGGACGGCCTTATGGTCATCACCAAGATCAAAGAAAACCAGCCTTATGTTAGAACCATCCTCCTTACTGGCCATGGCGATAACAAGCTCAAGCAGGCGACCGAGTCGCTGAATTCCACCTACTTCGAAAAGCACGAGATGAGCGGATTCTGGGCCTTCCTCAAGAACATGACAAAACTTCCGGCGGTTCTGGTCATCGACGACGACCCTGTCTTTTTGGAGACTGTTGCCGAACGCATCAAGATCAACGGATTCGAAGTTCACACTGCTCTCAGCGCAACGGATGCCTTGCACCAGGCTGCGGAAACGGAATTCGCGTTCGCGGTCATTGATTTCAAGCTGCCAGACATGGACGGCCTGGAGGTTGTGACCAAGCTCAAAGGGCTGCAGCCCAAGCTGGAAACCATCCTCCTGACTGGATACGGATCCGACAAGATGCGGAATGCTACCGAGTCGCTGAATACGGCCTACTTCGAGAAATCAGACATGGGTAGCTTTTGGAATCATCTGCGTCGCGCGCTGCGTCACTTTGAAAAGACCATGGCTGCGGCAGGCATGGCAACGGGCGGAGACCTGGATGACGCCATAAAGATTGACGACGGAAAGGAAATATGACCTCTGATGGGACGAATCTCTGAAGAGGGACGCCCTTCGGGGCGCCCCTCTTGCTTTTTGGCGCCGCACTTTTTAAGAACTGAAGCATTCTGCAAACCCTCATATGCGCTGGGCCTTTAGCCGAAGATGGTAACTATAGTGAACGCGAAATATGCTGATATGTTAAGTGATATAACTGCACTCACGATCCTCGTCGTCGATGACGAACCCGATTTTCTTGCCTCACTGACAGAACGCATTGAGCTCAAGGGCCATAAGACTCTGACCGCTACGACTGGCGAAGAAGCTTTGAGCCGGGCGAGCGACAACCGTGTCGATCTCGTTATCCTGGACCAGTTCATGCCAGACATGGACGGGCTCACAATCATGGCCCGGCTCAAAGAGAAGGATCCGAATCTAAGGACCTTGCTGTTGACAGGGCACGGCGATCAGAAACTCGAACAGGCTACTCGAGAGCTGTCTGCCGGATATTTCGAGAAGGATTCCATGGAGGCGTTTTGGAAGTATCTTTCCAACTTCGGTCGTCGCTCAGGAGTGATCATAATTCCTCCGGACGAGGCTGCCACCTCCTGGCCCAACACTCTAGAGTATCTCGCCGCCGGAGAGGCCCTGGAGAGAAGAACTCATGACTTCGTGCCCGAGGATCTTACGTCCCGTGAAACGCTGCTCGGCAAAATCGTGGGCGAAGCCCCTCCAATGCAGAACCTGAAGAACGACATCGTCAAAGTCGCCGCCATGGATTGCACCGTGCTGTTACTGGGTGAAACGGGTACTGGAAAGGAGTTGGTGGCCAGAACAATTCATGCGTTGAGTCCAAGGTCCTCCCGGCGCTTCCTGGCGGCTAACTGCAGTTCGTTCAGCCCCGACTTGCTGACCAACGAATTGTTCGGCCACGACAAAGAGGCTTTCACCGGCGCGCATCATGTCAAGCAGGGCTTTTTCGAGGCTGCCGACGGGGGAACGATCCTGTTGGACGAGGTGGGCGACACTCCGCTGGCCATGCAGGCTCAATTACTGCGGGTACTGCAGGAAAAGACGGTCATAAGGGTCGGTTCAACCAGTGAGATTGCGGTGAATGTGCGGGTGTTGGCGGCCACCAATCGCGATTTGGAAAAGAGTATATCCGAAGGGCGGTTTCGCGAGGACCTTTACTACCGCCTGAATATTTTTACCATCCGTATCCCCCCCCTGCGCGAGCGCCGTGACGATATCGAACTGCTGGCCGGGTTCTTTCTGCACAAGTATCGCCGAAAACTGAGAAAGGAAATCGAGGGCTTTTCCGAAGAAGTGCTGGACATCCTGAACAACTACGGATTTCCGGGTAATGTTCGTGAACTGGAAAACATCGTGGAACGCTCATCCATTCTTTGCGACTCGGGCCCGGTCGAACGCCGCCATCTTCCCGAGCGCTTGCGTACCAGCGTAGTTTCCACAGAAGTGCACGGCTCCGAGTTGCTTTCCCTCGCTGACCTTGAGCGCCAGCACATCATGCGTGTGCTTAGTGCCGTGGGCAACAACAAAAACGAAGCGTCTAAGATTTTGGGCATTAACCGGGCCTCCCTGTGGCGCAAGCTGAAAAAGTATGAGAACGAGGATTGACTAGCGTGATGATTAACTTTGCAACGCGTTGAGTTCTGCATCATATTGCCATATATCACTAATATTATTAAAGAATTATATCTCAAACAACGACTCGTGGTGCATTATTCAACATTCACGGCTCCGCCGAACACATCAGTGCTGTTTGGATAATTTAGTTATTTCAGCGTGTTGCCTTGATGGTTTGTTTTGGCATGATACTTGGAAGGTGTGTGTTGACTCCAGGCGTTGGCCTGAATTCAATCATACAAGGAGATAGAAATGAGTATCATTACAGTATCACGCGACTCTTACAGCCACGGGGCGGAAATAGCCAAGAAGGTGGCCCAGGAACTTGGCTATGAATGCATCGGTTCCGACAGTGTGGTCCAATCTGTCCAGGACAAGCTCAATGAGCCCTTTGGCCTGCTCAAGTCCAGCATAGAGGTCAACAAGACCATAAGCGCCGTGGCCAGCCGTAAGGATATGGCTTACTACCGGAGCGCATTCTATGACACAATGCTCAGCGACAACGTGGTCTATCACGGCTTGGCGGGTCATCTGTTTCTTTCGGAAATCCCCAATGTAATCAAGGTTCGCCTAGTGGCCGACATGGAAGACCGGGTGAGCGAAATGGTGCGGAGGATTAAGATATCGCCCGAGGAAGCTCAAAGGCGCATTCGTATCGAGGATGCCAAGCGCCATGAACTTGATTCCAGCCTTGGCACTGCGACGGACGAGAATTCATCCTTTGACATGTCCGTGAACCTGCATAACATGGATGTGGACCGTGCCGCACAGATCATCGTGGACGCGGCGCGCATTCTCAAGACCGAGTCTGCGGAAAGTATGCAGTCGGTTCTTTCGGATTTGGCTTTGGCCTCCCATATAGAGATCGCCTTGCTCGATAAGTTTTCCGATGTCCGGGCCAACGTTCGCGACGGGCGGGCTTACATCCAGGTCGAGGCTTCCATTGTTCAGGAGGAGGCCGCCGCTCGAATGGCGATGCGCATTCTCGCTGACATCGAGGGTATCCAAGAGGCTCATGTTGGCGTCATGGCATCCTCCTTCGTACCGTTCTAACATCAACAGGCATAGTGCTGCTGTTATCTTGAAAAGATAGCGATTTACTCAGGAGACTTCATGGATATGTATGCATCAGTTGTTTGCGGAATCGACGGTTCAGAGGCGTCACTGCATGCCTTTAGGCAGGTTCTTGGCCGGATGTCCGCAGGCGGCTCCCTGGCCGCCGTAGCTGTTCTTCCACGAGAAATTCTCATCTACGACGCCACGGCCGAAGTTCTTGATCGCTTGGAGAAGCAAAGGTTTGAAGTCGCCCGGAACCTGCAAGCGCATCTTGATACCCTTACCGCTGAAGCATCCGCGAAGGGAGTCGAGTTGACCGTCCGCCTGATAAGTGAAGGCAGGCCCTACGAGCGGCTAGTGGAGTATGCCAACCAAGCCAACGCTTCCCTGATCGTCATGGGAGCCAGGAACGCGGGTCAATTGCAACGCAGACTGGTCGGATCTACGACTTCGAGGGTCATTGGCACGGCCGGGCGGAACGTGCTTCTTATTCCGGAAGGCGTCCCTCTGAACGACGGCCCAGTGCTGGCTCCCACGGACGGATCGGCCTACGGCACCAGGGCTATCGAGGTCGCCGCACAGCAGGCTAGCCAGTCCGGCCAACCCTTGCTCATCGTATCGGTGGCCGCCATGCCCGAAGGAGCTGAAAACGACCCCATGAGCAGTTTGCGTTCCGAATTGTCGCTTGAAGAGGCGAGAAAGTGGGCGGAAAGCGCTCTGTCCATAGTCGAACCCTTGGGCGTCAAGGCCAAGGTGTTCGTTTTGTCCAACGAACCCTATGCCGCAATCGCCAAGGCCGCCAAAGACCATGGTGCAGGATTTATCGTCATGGGCTCCCATGGCAGGACTGGGCTGTCGCATTTGCTGATGGATCCACAACGGAACGGGTGATGGAGATAGCGCCTTGCCCTGTGCTGGTAATCCCCACCTAGCATGACCGACCATGTTTTTTGATCAAGAAGAAGGCCGGGCAGATATATCTGCCCGGCCTGTTCTTTGGTTTAGGATAGAGCTGCGAGGCTGTTCCGTTAGTGGCCCAGGCTCACAACGCCTGTAGCAGATACCGCGATCAGGAAGCTAACCCAAAGGCTCATGCCAACCCACAGGTACATCTTGTCCTTCAGGTGGAACACGGCGGCTCCCAACAGAGCGGGCAGAGCCACGCTGCCGCCGAGGACCAGGCCGAATTGAGTCAGGCCGTCACCCTTGGTGATGTTGTTAATCCAGAAGTGGCCGCCGGGGAATTCCGTGCCGCCTGCGGCCCAAACCTGCATCGCGTCCTTTCCTTCCCATATGGCGGAAAACAGATAATGTGGATTGCAGACGTTATTGTCGATATTCATGACAGCCATCAAGGGGCCGACCATGCACAACAGGGCTGCCACGATGGTCAGGGAATAGACGATGTCGCCATAAACTACCTGTGCTTTAGGCATTTTAAGTTCATTGAACATATTTATCTCCTTGCAGCGTTAGGCCGCGCGCTTGTTGGCGGCGTTCCAGCGGAAGATCGCAGTGACCACGGTCGTCAGTATGACCAGGAAGACCAGGCCGGTGAACCATATGGGCGGCTCGTTCATAACACCCAGGACGGTCAGTCCCTT
>JAHJKV010000041.1 GCA_018822065.1 Pseudomonadota bacterium | reverse complement strand
TTTATGATATCGTTCCCGCCTCCGCCGCTCAGAACGTCGCCGCTAGTGTTGTGGTTGGAGCCGCCCAGAGTGTCTGCTCCGGCTCCGCCGGTGACGTTGAAATAACCTGCGGTTTCTAATGAGCCGTCGAATATCAGGGGGTTGGCAGCGGTGAAACTGGAAGCGTTGACGACCAGGGTCTGCCCTGCGGCGATAGCGCCGTTTATGGGAGTGACGATGACGTTGCCTGCAACCGTGGGGGCACTTAGCGTGACGCTTGTCTGGCCGTTCAGGTTGGAGAAGTCCAGGGTTGCTAGAGTCGTGGCAGCGAGAGTGAACACGGTACTGACAGGGGCCGGGGTCGTGGTGAGGTTCAGCAGGTCGGTGCCGGTGCCGCCCGTCAGTGTCTGACCCACTGTCCCGGCCAAAAGCAAGGCTTGGCTTGAACCTGTAATTGTCAGCAGACTTACGCCGTTAAGCACCAGAGATGATTGGAGGAATCCATGCTGCATCAGAAAGTTTTCATCGTTCAAAAGCGCAAGGTCCATGTCGTCCGGAACCCCGTCGCCGTCGGCGTCTTCGAGTTCATCCGGATCGCCGCCCAGCTTTTCCCACTCTTCTTCAAGCTGTTCCAGTGCGGCTTGCAGGTCGTCGGCGTCGGTGTCGCCGTCGCCGTCCTGGTCTCCGGTTAGGTTCACCCGTTCACCACTCTCACCAGGCTCACCCGTAAAGGGCTGGTCCGTTCCCGGGATGGCATTAATGATGTCCGTGGGGGATTCGAATTCTGGTGCGTGTTGCGAAAGCTGTTCGGTGGAAAGTTGCTCATAGTACCTGAACTCGGCCAGAGTCATGACCGTGACCTGGCTGGTGCCGATGGCAGAGATGTCCACCCGGTGGCCCGAAGCGTCGATAAGCCGGGTTTCGCCGTCTCCCATAGGGATCACGAATACCGGTTTGCCGTCATAGACCAAAACGAGGTGGGTTTCCTGTGCGCCGGGGTTCCAGGAGTGGGGAATGGTGTGGGCCGTGGTGGTGCCGCGGATGCCGATGGTGGCCAGCGGGGAAACCAGGGAGAAATTTTCCGGATGGTGGTCCACGATGGCACCGGTGACGGAGCGAAAGCTGCCTTCCAGGAGCTTGAAGGCAAGATTGCCGTCTCCGCTGGCCGGGTCGAAGACGTATTCGTCCAGGTCCAGAACCGAGTTTTCCCCTTGAGCAAGGACCGTGTCGTCAAGAAAGCGGATTTCAAGCGCAGAATCGCCCTGGGTGCGTACGATGTCGCCTGCAAATACAGGGTCATCTACAGTCAATACACGACTTTCGCTTCCGCTTATTGCGGAGGCCTGACCGTGAAGAATGGAGACGTGACCAATTGCTTGGGCCATGCGGGCTCGAACGCGTTGGGAGCGACAAGAATGAAGTGAGTCGCTCTTTTTCTTGCTGTCTTGTCCTGTAGCCTGACATACCAGGGCTGTAAAGAAAAACTAAACCCCTTGTAACGGTGTGGTTGTTTGTATTTTATATTCTCCCCACCTGCTGGCCAAGAGGGACAAACTCGGCCACATCCTTTCTCTCGATGAGAATCAAACCGACTAGCGCCCCAGGCCGAATTGACAAAAGAGTTCAATCCTTCACCACTTCATGCGTAACGGCTATTCCCCCGAAAACCAGGTTCAGTCCTGGGACGATTTATCCATAGACAGTTGTATGGTCAGGGTTGTGCCAGCCTGTTCAGAACTTGTCATGGTTATGGCGCCACCCTGGGCTTCGACCATGAGCTTGGCTGTATAGGAAATATGGCCTCAGTTGTTTGGACCACCTAGCAATGAATATAAAGCGGGCATGCTATCTGACAGCATCGGGCAGTTGCTCCTGGCTTTCCCCGTTCCTGGCAGGTGCCTCAGTCGGGTCACTCCTCCTTGAAATGGGCACCAATACCTCAGCCCAGTGCTCTTTGCGATCATCAGCCAGGGGAATACAGCCGTTTTTCTGTGGAATGTGGTCCAGGCTCACGCGTATCTCTCCGTCTTCTCCTGGAATCTGAACGACCTTGATATGGAATACAGTTTCCCGATAGCGGTAATGCATGGTGAAACCCTTCCACTCCGGCGGCAGGCAGGGCTCGAAACGTAACCGGTCCACCTCAAGCCTGAGACCGAGGAGCGATTCCAGCATCAGTCGGTACATCCAGGCTGCAGAACCAGTGTACCAAGTCCAGCCGCCGCGACCGGTATGCGGCACAACTGCATAGACATCCGCAGCCATGACGTAAGGCTCCACCTTGTAAATAGCTGACTGCTCGGCCGTACGCGCATGGTTCATAGGGTTGATGATGTTGAAGAGTTCCCAGGCGCGGCGGTTGTCACCCAGCTTTGCATAGGCCATGGCCGCCCAGATGGCCGCATGCGTGTACTGGCCTCCGTTCTCCCGCACCCCCGGAGCATAGCCCTTGATGTAGCCGGGATCCAGCGGGGAGGTATCGAAAGGCGGATCAAGCAACTGCACCAGCCCCTGCTCGCGGCGTACCAGGCGCTGGTCCACCGCTTCCATGGCCCGACGCGAACGCTCCGGCGCTCCGGCTCCGGAGAGCACGGACCAGCTTTGAGCAATGGCATCGATCTG
>JAHJKV010000040.1 GCA_018822065.1 Pseudomonadota bacterium | reverse complement strand
GTTTCTGGCCGAACTCAATGACCAGTTGGCAGAACGCAAGGTCACAGTATCCGTCAGCAAGGAGGCGCGCACCCGTCTGGCCAAGCTTGGCTACGACCCCGCCTTCGGGGCGCGTCCAATGGCCCGGGTCATCCAGACCGAGATCAAGGACGCCATCGCGGACAACCTGCTCTTCGGCGACCTGACCAAGGGTGGTGAAGTGGAGGTCAAGCTGGCCCGTGGCGCAGCCAAGAGTCCGATCAAGCTGCCGGACTTCGGCACCACCGGTCACTTCAAGTTCATCTACACCCCGCGTCATTCCGGCAGCCAAGGATAGCCCCGGGACCGGGAAAAGATGCCATGGCCATTTATCGCCTCTTCGCAGAGCCCCTGTTTCCAGATCCGGAGCATGCCGATCCGGACGGGCTCCTGGCCGTTGGGGGCGACCTGACGCCTGAGCGGCTCATCTCTGCTTATTCCACCGGCGTCTTTCCTTGGTATGCCGAAAACTCGCCCATCCTCTGGTGGTCCACCAATCCCCGCCTGGTGCTCTTCCCGGACCAGCTCCACGTCTCGCGCAGCCTGCGCCGGGTGCTGAACCGGGAATGCTACTCCGTCACCTACGACACCGCTTTTGACGACGTCATCCGGCAGTGCGCCGCCACGCCACGGCCCGACCAGGACGGCACCTGGCTCGTGCCCGAGATGGTCGAGGCCTACACCGAGATGCATCGCCTGGGCCTGTGTCATTCCGTTGAGGCCTGGCGTGACGGCGAGCTTGCTGGCGGGCTCTATGGCATCTCCCTGGGCCGCGCCTTCTTTGGCGAGTCCATGTTCTTTAGTGAGCCCGACGCCTCCAAGGTCGCCTTTGTCCACCTGGTGCGCACTCTGGCTGCCTGGGATTTTCAGTTCATCGACTGCCAGCAGACCACCAGCCACCTGAAACGCTTCGGTGCCAGCGAGATCAGCCGCCGCCGCTTCCTGGACCTCCTGGGCCAAGCCCTCCATTTTCCCACGCTGCGGGGCAATTGGAAAGCCACGACATAGCTCCTACGCGCACGACCACAAGGAAACGCCCCTGGAGATGTCTCCAGAGGCGTTTTTCTTTGGTGCAGTCGACCTACTTGGCGAAGATCGGGATCGGTTCCTTGAGCGGGGTCTTGGGAAGCGTGATTTCCTTTCGGGTCACTGTCTTGAGCTTTGGCTTCATGTACAGGTTGTGGCAGCTCCTGCACTCATAATGCCGATCATGCTCGGCCAGGCGCACCAGAGTGGCGTCTCTGTCATAGCAGACCTGGCAGTAAGGGCCTTCCCGTTTTCCATCTTCCTCGAGCCAGTACTTCTGACCATCGAAAGACATGCATTCGGACAGGTCCAACACGGCTGCAACTTCGCTCAGTTGCCGCTTCAGGGTCTCGTTTTCATCAAACTGGACCATGAATTCGTCTTGCAGGCTTTTTTGCAGAGCTGTTGCCTCGGCAGTTTTGCCCGCCTTCATCAGCTCTAGGACGCGCTTGAATCCGCTCAGATGTGCCAGTACTTGCATGTGCCCTCCCAAGGCGGTGCTGCATCGTGGGTCCGATGCCCTTGATCCTCGACGAACTCATATCGGCAGGATCAAAGGGAAACTTTAGGGAAGGGGGGATCAGGCAAGGGAGCGGTAGAGCATGACGACACCGAGAATGAGAACCATGACCATGACCACCTTGCGATAATCCTGACCAGATAGGCGGGAATATAACGTTTGCCCCAGCCAGATTGCCAGGAACAGTGTGGGGACGCTGATGATGAAATGTGTAAAAATATCCAGGGTAATCAGTTCCCTGAGAGTGTATCCAACGACGACGATGATGTTGGTGACCATGAAATAGCCGGACATCAATGCCTTGATCTCGTCTTTGCTCCATTTTTGCGAGGAGGCATAGACCACCACAGGAGGCCCTCCGGCTGCGATGGCCGCGCTTAAAAAGCCGCAGCTGAAACCAGCGATGACCGCCCAGAAATTTCCAGGAGGACGCTTGAATCCTTTGGCAAAGAAGCCATGCAGGCAGAAGGCGAGCAGGACCACGCCGATGACCGCTTGCAACCAGGAAACGTCCCCCACCTTGAGGGCCCAGAGGCCGAGGGGGATGCCCGGTACCGTGGCAGCCAGGAGAATCAGGGCGCGTTTCCAGTGGATGTGCTTCCAGAGATATACCGTCAGGGTGATATTGATCACCAGGGCCATGAGACTGGCCAGAGGAATGGCAGTTTTTACCGGGAGCAGCAGGGAGAGCAGCGGCAGGGCGACCAGGACGGAACCGAAGCCAGTGATGCCCTGAACCAGTCCGGCAAAGGCGAAGGTGGCAGCAATTGCTGCGTATCCGAACATGAAAGATTCCATGGGAAAGAAGTATTATTTGAGGCCGTCTGGCATGTTGAGGTCAAAGTAGCGCTTGAGCTGGGTGCGTAGGGCCTTGTTCAGGGTCGGGTCCTGGAACTGTGGTTTGAGTTGCTGCACGAGGAGGATGGTCAGGTCGAACAAGGTCTTTGCTTCCAGGGCCATGCGGTCGATTTCGGCGTCCATGACCATGCGTCCATCGAGTCTGGCCCAGAGCAGATGCTTGAAGATGGTGGACCGCTCCAGAGTGGGGTCCGAGGTGCGCTTGGCTTGATAGGCCTTGCAGAGTTCCAGGGCGATGGTCTGAGGCATTGGGGTCTCCTTGCGCTGTCGCGCCTCTTCCTGATAGCCCATTCACCGACGCTTGTCATCGCACGGCCCCCATTGATTTTACCGTCGCTTTGTATAACGATGCCCGCAGTGTAACCTGTCCTCGTGGCCTTCAGTCGGGAATGAGATCGAGCCATACATGCATGAGCCCCTGAACCTCTGCTTCATCCACGGTCGCGCCGACCTGATCGAACACCTGCGCACCCTGGGCCATGCGATCCTCAATCTCCGGCCGGAGGAGATCGTCTTCGACCTGCCTGCCGCCCTGGAAACCGCGGGGTTTGTGCCGGACGCGATCATCCAGACCGAGCGGCTTGGTTCGCGCACCCTGCTCAGGGGGCTGCCCCGTCTTTCCTGTCCCAAAACGTTCTGGTCAGTGGATACCCATATGAACCTCGACTGGCACGGACATTACGGCAAGCTCTTCGACTTGGTGCTGACCACCCAGAAGGCCTGGATCCCCAGGCTCCAGCGGGCCGGAATCGCCCGGGTGGAATGGCTACCCTGGTTCGGTGTCCGCCGTCCCTTCACGCCCCACCCGCGCCGCAGCCGGGACATCGCCTTTGTGGGCCGGGTGACCGAGCACCGTCCAGGCCGCATGTGGTTTGCCCAGTTCCTGCGCAGGAATTATGGCGTCGAGCCCGTGGAGGGCCTGACCTTCGGGCAGATGATGGACTGGTACGCCGATTCCCGCATGGTGCCCAACGAGACCATCTTCGGTGAAGTGAATTTTCGCCTCTTCGAGGCCGCCTCCTGCGGCTGCGCAGTGTTCAACCCGAACATTTCCGAAGAACTGACCGAGTTGTTTGAGCCCAGCGTGGAGATCGAACTCTTCGAGCATGTTTTTGATCTGAAATTTCTCATCGACCGCTACCGGGCCGACCCACTGGCCGGGATGCGTCTGGGGCTGGCAGCCTGGGAGCGGGTCCAGCGCGAACACCTGCCCGAGCACCGGGCCGGGCGGCTGCTGGAGCGGACCCTTGCCTCTGGTGGCAGCGCGGCCACGGGGGAGGGTGCGCGCAAGGCGTTCACCCTGGCCTGTTTCGCCCTCTGGGAAGGCGGCCGCATGGACATGTCGTCCGACAGGGTGCTTGAGATGCTCACGTCCCTGGGCGATGACTCCGAGGTCCTTGCCGCTCGCCTCCGAGCCCTCGCGTTTCTGGATCAGCGCGAGGCTCTTTCCGAACTGCTGGGAACCTTGTTGCGCAAACCCAAGGCTGGCAATCTGCGCCTGGACTGTCTCTGTTCCCTGGCGGCCCTGCGGCTCAAGGAGTGGGACTTGGCCAAGCTCTTCTGGTACCGCTATGTCGAGAGCCTGAAAAACCGGGTGGCCCCCAAACCGGACAATGCGGCCCAGCTCTGCCGTCTCTGGGCGCGTGAGCAACAGCGTCTTGGTGACCTCATGCGGGCCGGTTTTCTCTTCCGGGAAGACCGCCACTTGCCCATGACGGCCCTGGAATGCCTGCTCACGGGCCTGCAAGCCGACATTGAGGACCTGCGTACCTATCAGCGTCTTTCCCAGGCCGTGGCCGACGTCACTGGTGCGGAACCGGGCCGCATGGGCTTTTTGTCCCATCTTGCCCTGCACGATCCCGCCAACTGGCGTCTGAGCCTGGAACTGGCCCTGACCCATCTTCGGGCCTTTCGCCTGGACGAGGGCTTAAGCGAATTATTTTCCGCGCGTGATATCGCGGCCAGGGCAGGGGAGCAGGATCGTCTTGTCCGCATCCTGGCGGCCCGCGATCCGGGCGGATTGCTGATCTCGGCTTTGGAAGACGCCGAATAGACAAACAGCCCAATCTCCTTGCGGAAGCCGGGCTGTTTGTCGTGAAGTGTCGGGCCTAATCGTCCTGGTCCACCAAGGGTTCATGGCGGGCCAGGTCGTAGAGTCCGGACAGGGGAATGTCCAGGCTGTAGCTAGGAATCCTGTCGAAGCGGATGAAGCCGATGTCTTTGCCTTCGCTCATGTCCGACAGGGCGGGCAGTCCCAGGGGCACCGGGAACTCCATGGGCCGAGCCGTGATGGCATCGAGCCTGCCGCTGTACTGCTCCTTGAGAAACTCCACGATCCGGTCGCGTTCCTCCTCGGTGAAGGACTCCATGATCATCCTGCGGGTGGAGTCCGCGTCTCCCGGCGCTCCGGGCATCGGGTCGCCGATGAGCATGTTCCAGTCGTAAATTTCCTCTTCCTCAGGGTCCCACTGGGGACGGAAGAGATGCACATCCACACCCCGCCGTCCCTTGAAACTCTTGATGGTGATGGTCAGGGCGTAGGCGCGAAGTCCGGTGAGCGGGGTATCTGAGGATTCAATGGTGATCTGCATTGGGGTGGGCTCCGGTTTTGTTTGGGCCATACTACCTTCTTTGGGCCATCTTCTCAAGGGTTTACTCCAGTTGCGATTGGTAGGAAATCCAGTACAATGCTTCAACCATGTCGCTGTTCAAACTGTCTACTGACCTGACGCCGACGGGCGACCAGCCCCAGGCTATCCGCGAATTGTGCGAAAACCTGCGCCAGAGCGTTGCCGACCAGGTGCTGCTCGGGGCCACGGGTACGGGCAAGACCTTCACCATGGCCCAGGTCATCGCCGAACTGGATCGTCCGGCTCTGATCCTGGCCCCGAACAAGACCCTGGCCGCTCAGCTCTACGGTGAATTCAAGTCCTTGTTTCCCGAAAATGCGGTTGAATATTTCGTCAGTTATTACGATTATTACCAGCCCGAAGCCTATTTGCCTCATTCGGACCTGTTCATCGAGAAGGACAGTGCCATCAACGATGAGATCGACAAGCTCAGGCACGCGGCCACCCACGCCCTGCTCACCCGTCGCGACGTGATCATTGTGGCCTCGGTGAGCTGCATCTATGGCCTGGGCTCGCCGGATTTTTACGCCACCATGGTCATGCCCGTGGAAGAGGGGCAGCACCTCTCCATGGAACAACTGCTCTCCCGGCTGGTTGAAATTCACTATGAGCGCAACGACTACGACTTCCACCGTGGCACTTTTCGGGTGCGGGGCGACGTGGTGGAGTTGATTCCAGCTTACGAGCGCGAGCAGGCCTTGCGGATTGAATTTTTCGGCGACGAGATCGAATCCATCCTGGAGACCGACCCCCTGACCGGCGAGGTCCGCCACCGCATCAGAAAGACCGTCATCTATCCCGGCTCCCACTACGTTTCCGACCGCGACAACCTGGACCGCGCCAGGGAGGACATTCGCACCGAACTGGGTGAGCGACTGCGCTATTTCAAGGCGAACAACATGCTTGTCGAGCACCAACGGCTGGAGCAGCGGACCATGTACGACCTGGAACAGATCGAGGAACTGGGCTACTGCAACGGCATTGAGAACTACTCCCGCCATCTGGATGGCCGCGAACCGGGCCAGCCGCCGGCTACACTGCTCGATTATTTTGCCGAGGACTTCATCATGTTCCTGGACGAGTCCCACATCGCCGTGCCCCAAGTGGGCGGCATGTTCCACGGCGACCGCTCTCGCAAGACCACCCTGGTGGACTATGGCTTCCGGCTCCCTTCGGCCCTGGACAACAGGCCGCTCAATTTTGACGAGTTCCTGGAGCGCAAGGGCCAGGCGGTTTACGTCTCGGCCACGCCCGGTCCCTGGGAGATGGACAGGGCTCAAGGGTTGGTGGTCGAACAGATCATCCGTCCCACCGGACTGGTGGACCCCGAAATCGAGGTAAGAAAGAGCGTCGGACAGATTGACGATTTGCTTTCCGAATGCAAAAAGAGAGTGGAGCGGGATGAGAGAGTCCTGGTGACCACGCTGACCAAGCGCATGGCCGAGGACCTGACCGAATATTTGCAGCAGATGGGCGTCGAGACCCGGTATCTGCATTCGGACATCGACACCATCGAGCGCATGGCCATCATCCAGGCCCTTCGGGCCGGTGAATTCGATGTCCTGGTGGGCATCAACCTCCTGCGCGAGGGGCTCGACCTTCCCGAGGTTTCCCTGGTGGCCATCCTGGACGCGGACAAGGAGGGCTTTTTGCGCAGCACACGCTCCCTGGTCCAGACCTTTGGCCGGGCCGCCAGAAACGTGGAAGGGCGGGTCGTCCTCTACGCGGACAAGATTACAGATTCCATGCGTCGGGCCATGGACGAGACCGACCGCCGCCGCGCGGTTCAGGTCGCCCACAACCTGGCCCATGGCATCACGCCTGTGAGCATCCGCAGGCAGGTGGGCAATATCCTGTCCTCGCGCTCAGCTGAGGGTGATGGTGGAGATGTCGGCCCAGGTGCGGCCCCGATCTCCTATGATGACCCCAAGAAGCTGGCCGGGGACATCAAGCGGTTGGAGCGGGAGATGCGCGGGGCGGCTCAGGAGTTGGAATTTGAGCGGGCAGCCGGGCTTCGGGACAGGATCATCGCTCTTCGAAACAGGCTCTTGGAAATGGGAGGCTAGATGAATGCAATTGAAAGATTGAATGCCAATATCCGTATGTTCAAACGGAAATGGGGCATGCTCTGGGATATTCTCATGGGCCTGGTCATGCTCTTTGTTTCCTTTGTCATGGGCGTGGTGGGGTACATGCTCATCGAGGATTGGGACCTGCTCTCAAGCCTGTATATGAC
>JAHJKV010000411.1 GCA_018822065.1 Pseudomonadota bacterium | reverse complement strand
GTCGTCACCGACTTCAAGGGTATTGCCGTGGAGCAGATCACTGATCTGCGCGACAAGCTCCGTGAAGCTGGCGTCGAGTATCAGGTCGTCAAGAACACCCTGGCCCGGATTGCTCTCAAGGAAACAGACCACGAGGTCCTTTGTGAGCATTTCAAGGAAAACTGCGCCATCGCGCTTGGGTATGACGATCCTGTCGCCCCGGCCAAGGTGCTGGCGGACTACGCCAAGACGAACAAAAAGTTCGTCATGCGTTTCGCTTCCTTAGAGGGTAAGTTTCTTGATGAAGCTGCGGTTAAAGAACTCGCCAAGATGCCGTCCAAGCCTGAATTGCTTGGCAGTCTGTTGGGCACCATGAACGCTGTGCCCACCAACTTCGTTGGCGTACTGGCCGCCGTGCCCCGCACTTTCCTGTATGCCTTGAATGCTATCAAGGACCAGAAGGAAGCTGCGTAACAGAGCCTCTCGCTCACAAACGATTTTTAGAATTCCTAGGAGGATTTATATCATGGCTGACATCACCAAAGACCAGGTTGTTGAGTTTATCGCCAACATGACCGTGCTTGAGCTCTCCGAGTTCATCAAGGAACTTGAAGAGAAGTTCGGCGTTTCCGCCGCTGCCCCCATGGCCGCCATGGCCATGGCCCCCGGTGCTGCCGCTGATGGCGGTAGCGACGAGGAAGAGCAGACCGAGTTCGACGTCATCTTGACCGGCGCTGGCGACAACAAGATCGCCGTCATCAAGGCTGTTCGCGCCATCACCGGCCTGGGCCTCAAGGAAGCCAAGGCTGTTGTTGATGAAGCTCCCAAAGCTGTCAAGGAAGCCGTGTCCAAGGACGAGGCTGAATCCGTCAAGAAGCAGCTTGAGGAAGCCGGCGCTGGCTGCGAGATTAAGTAATACATCCGTCACAACGGCCAAAGAGCGCAACCCCGCTTAGGGGTTTGCGCTCTTTGCGCTGTAGATATAATCGTAGTATAGTTCAGTATTTCAGCCCAATCTCTTTGACCATAACGTTCTGAAATAATACAGAACTGGCCGTCGAGGGCCACGAGAGCCGCAAGCATATGCGGACAGGTTGCAACCCCAACCCACCTAAAGAGGGTACAATGGTTCAGCTCAGAAAAGAATTCGGAAAGATCAAGCACGCCTTGCCCATTCCCCACCTGCTCAGCTTGCAGGTGGATTCGTACCTCAAGTTTCTCCAGGCCGATGTCCCGCCGCCCAGCCGCGATGACATTGGACTGGAAGGCGTCTTCCGTTCGGTCTTTCCCATCGAGGATTTCAACAAGACCGCGAGCCTTGACTATGTCAGCTACGAGATCGGTGATCCGAAGTATGACATGGACGAGTGCATCTCCAAGGGACTGACCTACGAAGCGCCAGTGCGCATCAAGGTCCGACTTGTCGTCTACGACGTGGACGAGGAGAGCGAGGCCCGCACCATCCGGGACATCAAGGAGCAGGACATCTACTTCGGTACGATCCCGCTCATGAGCGACAAGGGTACCTTCATTATCAATGGTACCGAGCGGGTCATTGTCAACCAGCTGCAACGCTCCCCGGGCATCATCTTCGAACACGATTCGGGCAAGACACACTCCAGTCGGACCGTCCTCTACTCCTGCCGCATCATCCCCATGCGCGGTTCCTGGCTCGATTTCGACTATGACCACAAGGACATCCTGTACGTGCGCATTGACCGCCGTCGCAAGATGCCCGCCACCATCCTGCTCAAGGCCATGGGCATGACCAACCAGGCCATCCTCGACTATTTCTACGCTACCGAGGAATACCGCCTCGATGGCGACAAGGTCGAGCGACACATCCTGGAAGAGCAGTTCCGCAAGGAAATTGCTTACGTGGACGTCATGCTTCCCGATGGCAAGGTGGCCCTCAAGCAGGGCAAGATCATGACCAAATCCGGCTTCAAGAAAATGGTCAAGGCCGGAATCGAATACATGCCTGTGGATCCGACCTCGCTCATCGGTCAGTATCTGGCCACTGACGTGGTGGATTCCAACGGCGAGGTCCTGGCTGAAGCGGCCGAGGAGATCACCGAAAAGGCTCTGGAATTCTTCCGCGAAGCCGTGATCAAGGACGTCAAGGTCCTCTTCACCCAGGGCATGGAGGTCTCCGCTTCCATACGCGACACCCTGATGTTGGACAAAACCACGGACATGGAGACCGCGCAGATCGAGATCTACCGTCGGCTCCGTCCGAGTTCCCCGCCCACGCCGGAAATCGCGGCCAGCTTCTTCGAGAACCTGTTCCGCTCCTCCGACTACTATGATCTCTCTCCAGTGGGCCGCTACAAGCTGAATTCCCGGCTGAGCCTGGAGCAGTCCCTGGAAATGCGCACCCTGTCCAACGAGGACATCCTCACTGCCATGGGTGTGCTTTCCAGACTCAAGGATTCCCACGGTCCGGCCGACGACATCGACCATCTGGGCAACCGCCGTGTGCGTCCGGTGGGCGAGCTGGTGGAAAACCAGTATCGCATCGGCCTGGTGCGCATGGAGCGTGCCATCAAGGAGCGCATGAGCCTGCAGGAAGTGGCCACGCTCATGCCCCACGACCTGATCAACCCCAAGCCGGTTGCAGCGGTCTTGAAGGAGTTCTTCGGAACTTCCCAGCTCAGCCAGTTCATGGACCAGACCAACCCGCTCTCCGAGGTCACCCACAAACGTCGTCTCTCCGCTCTGGGACCCGGCGGTCTGACTCGCGAACGTGCGGGCTTCGAAGTGCGCGACGTGCATACCTCGCACTACGGTCGCATCTGTCCCATCGAGACACCTGAAGGACCAAACATCGGTCTGATCGTCTCCCTGACCACTTTCGCCAAGGTCAACGACTACGGTTTCATCGAAACCCCGTTCCGCATGGTTCGGGACATGACGGTGACCAACGAGATCCAGTACATGGACGCCACCAAGGAGGCCGGTGAGGTCGTGGCCCAGGCCAACGCCCCCCTGACTCCGGAAAAGAAGTTTGCCAACGAGATGGTCACCGCCCGTATCTACGGCGATGTCTCCATGATGCCCCGTGAGGAAGTGACTCTCATGGACATCAGCCCGAGCCAGATCGTGTCCATCTCCGCCGCGCTCATTCCCTTCCTGGAGCATGACGACGCCAACCGCGCCCTCATGGGTTCCAACATGCAGCGCCAGGCCGTGCCGCTCTTGAAGGCCGAGATGCCGCTGGTCGGCACCGGCATGGAGAGCTCCGTGGCCCAGGACTCCGGTGCCTGTCTGCTGGCCGAGGCCGACGGCGTGATCCACTTTGTAGACGCCGAAAGGCTCGTTGTCAGCTATGATGACAACGCCGTCCTGGCCGATACCGGTGGCAACAAGCATTACGAACTGCAGAAGTGGCACAAGTCGAACCAGAACTCTTGCTTCGGCCAGGTGCCCCGTGTCCAGGTTGGTCAGCGGGTCACGAAGGGCGCTGTCCTCGCGGACGGCCCCGGCATTCATGATGGCGAACTGGCTCTGGGCAAGAACCTGCTGGTCGCCTTCATGCCCTGGTGCGGCTACAACTACGAGGACTCCATTCTCATCTCCGAGCGCATGGTCAAGGAGGATGTCTTCACCTCCGTGCATGTCGAGGAGTTCGAGGTAGTGGCCCGGGATACCAAACTTGGACCCGAGGAAATCACCCGGGACATCAGCAACGTCTCCGAGGACATGCTCAGAAACCTCGACGATTGCGGCATCATCCGCCTGGGTGCCAAGATTCAGGCCGACGACATCATGGTCGGCAAGATCACACCCAAGGGCGAGACCCAGCTGACGCCGGAGGAAAAACTCCTGCGCGCCATCTTCGGGGACAAGGCCCGGGACGTGAAAAACACCTCCCTCAAAGTGCCGCCCGGAATCGAAGGCACCATCATCGACGTCAAGGTCTTCAACCGCCGCTCCGGGGAAAAGGACATGCGCGCCAAGTCCATTGAGAACAGCGAGCTGAACCTCCT
>JAHJKV010000410.1 GCA_018822065.1 Pseudomonadota bacterium | reverse complement strand
CGATGTCGAGGAGAAGGGCCTTGCCAAGAGCCAGATGTCCATCCTGGACGCCCTGCTCAAGCTCCGCCAGATCTGCTGCCACCCGAGGCTCTTGAAGCTCGACATGCCCGGCGTTTCCACCAACCTGCCCTCCGGCAAGTTCGATGCCTTCAAGGACCTGATCACCGACATCACCGAGTCCGGCCACAAGGTGCTGGTCTTCTCCCAGTTCGTGAAGATGCTCCATGTGATCCGTTCCTGGCTGAACATCAAGGAAATCCCCTACACATACCTGGACGGCTCCAGCAAGGACCGCTTCGAGCAGGTGGACAAGTTCAACGACACCCCGGAGATCCCGATCTTCCTGATCTCCCTCAAGGCGGGCGGCACCGGTCTGAACCTGACCAGCGCGGACTACGTCATCCACTACGCCCCCTGGTGGAACCCCGCCGTGGAAAACCAAGCCACGGACCGTACCCACCGCATCGGCCAGAAGCGCCAGGTCTTCGCCTACAAGATGATCTGCCAGAACACGGTGGAGGAAAAGATTTTGAGCCTTCAGGAACAGAAAAAGGGCGTAGCCGAGGCCATTATCCCCGGCCAATCCGCCTTGAAGTCCCTCACCCGAGACGACCTGGAGATGCTCTTCGAGATTTAGAAGTCAGAGCCCCCTTGCACTCCCCTCAATATGGGTGAGCCAACACGCACGGCCTGACCTTGGTCATTTTACTCAAGTGTTTCCTTGAGTACTTCAGTTCAAAATGAAACTTTTCCATCGATAACACTCTTGATTTAGTAACTTTTTATTAAATTCAGACCAATAATAACTTCTAGAATTATCCAGTAATTCTCGCTAAAGTCCCTCCCATGAACAGAATATTCACTGCAGCAACATATATTTTTGACCCCCTCCACTCGTTCTGGGAAAGCGACCGCAACCAGCGTGCCGTTGCCGGAGTGCTGATCGCCGTCTTTTTGAGCACCCTTGTAGCCATTGAACTGAAGCGTCAGGGCTTGCTTCCTGTCTGGCTGGACGCCCTGCCGACCAAGAGCCATTTTTACGCGGTGAACGTAGCCTTTTCCCTGGTGCTCATTCTGGAGGTTATCAGTCTCATCTTCACGGTGCCCTGTTCCATCTCCAAATCCGTGGGCAAGCAATTCGAAATTCTGGCGCTCATCCTCCTGCGTGGCACCTTCAAGAAGCTGATCGAACTCCCTGAGCCCATTGACATCTCAGGCCACACGGATGTGCTTTTCACCATTGGCGCAGACGCCCTGGGCGCAGTAGCCATCTTTGCGCTTTTGGGCGTTTTCCGGGTGATGATCCGGCAGGATTCCGGCATGAAAAAGGGAGAGATGCTTTTCCGTTACGTGGCCGCAAAAAAGATCGTTGCCCTGGCCCTGCTCGGTATCTTTATCGGCATGGGTATTGGGATGCTCTGGGACCTCTATACGGGTGGCGACACACACGACTTCTTCGGGGCCTTCTATACGGTGCTGATTTTCTCGGACATCCTGCTGGTGCTCATTGCCCAGCGCTTCCTGCCCCGCTTCCGGGCTGTGTTCCGCAATTCAGGCTTTGCCCTGGCCACCCTGCTCATCCGCCTGGCCCTGACTGCCCCGGATTACTGGAACGTGATCCTCGGCGTCAGCGCCCCTGTCTTCGCCGTGCTGCTGAC
The DNA here is from genome assembly GCA_018822065.1 of Pseudomonadota bacterium. Lineage (GTDB taxonomy): Bacteria > Desulfobacterota > Desulfovibrionia > Desulfovibrionales > Desulfovibrionaceae > JAHJKV01. Next base: position 5,923 of record JAHJKV010000410.1, on the reverse strand, counting down.
CCTGGTCTACAATCAGTTCTACGCCCCCAAGGACGAGATTCGGAACGAGGGGTACATGGGGCACTGAGCCCCATCCTCACTTGCCTAGCCGCAACAGGCCGAGGAAGAACGGATTCCGGCCCGGTTGAGCCAGGAGGCGATGATGTAGGCGGCGCAGCCGACCCCAGGGGTGACGGTGACCGCTTCCACCGGGCAGTTGGTCATGCAGGCCCCGCATTCCATGCAGCCGTCAAAATCGACGATCCTGGCCTTTTTGCCGCTCTCCACCGATTCCACCACCAGCACGCCATGCGGGCAGACCTCGGCACAATTGCCGCAGCCGATGCAGGTTTCCCCATCAAGTTTCAGAGTGGCGACACCATCGAAATATCGAAAATCCTTCATGCGTGGCTCCTAGAAAAAAGGGACGGCGATCCAGGCGGCAATCGACAGCATGATCGCGCCCAGTTGCCAGGGAATAGCCCGGCGCATCTCCCGCTCTACTCCTGTAGGGGAGGTGAACGGGGTGGAACCGGTAAAATTCATACACATATACGAGGACCAGACCGTGGCCCAGGTTACGAGGATGGCATATTCAAGCAGAGACGCCCTGCCCCAGGCGAGTGGTGCCAGAACGACCAGGGCCGCGACCAGCCCGGCCACCGCACCCTTGAAGGCGAAGCTCCTGCCGGGTAGCCAGGGGAGCAGAGCCGGGGTGGCCAGCGCCCCCACCAGCAGGCCCGTAAGGGTAGCATAGACAACAAGCAGGCCACGCTGCCAAGCCGCGGAGAGCGAGAATATCTCCGGCCCGATCCCGGACAGCACAAAGCCCACACCGCACACCAGGGCCACCCATTTCAGGGCAAGGGCGACCTCCAGGGGAGCCAGGACCAGGCGCTCGGCCAGGGTGAAGGTGACCCAACGCATGGATTCGTCCGCGCCATGGGCGAGATAGGGCGCGATATCCTCGGCGCGTATGGGGCCGAACCCCCCCTTGAACCCGCACAGTTTCCAGAGGGCATTGGCGCTGACCCCGTTGGCCGAGAGTTGGGGCAGGACCAGTTCGCGATGAGAAACGACCCGTTCCAACCCGCTTGCCCGCACTATTTCGGCGATCCCTTCGGCAGTGAACCGTCCCTTGCCGCCCGCACACCAGACGTTGATGCCGTCGGTATCCACAATGAGCAACCAACAGTCCACTCCACGCAGGCTGGCTCGGACCGTGTCAAAGGTCAGTTTGTAATTGGCGGTGATGACCACCGGCGAATCGGCCCCGGCCCCGCCCAGGCGGTAGAGTCCTGGCTGGACCGTGTAGTCGGTTCGCAGACCGATGCGGCAACGAACCGATCCCCAATGATCCCGGAGCGCAAGGCTGTCCTTGATCTGGGGAACACGTCCAGCAGGCGTATCGTAAAACCCCTCCACAAAGGGGAGGACCACATAGCCTGGGCGGTCATCAGGCCCGAAGCCGGGCCCCGGAGGGGGGCCTCAGCACCCCTTGTCGTCCTGTTTGGACTTGGCCAGTTCGGCGGGAGACACCGCATCGTCCGGGGCTTTGCGGATCATCTCCAACCCCCGTTCCTCCGCAGCGTCCCTGCATCCACAGACCGCCGCCTCTTCCTCATTGCATCCACAGCCCCCAAAGGCCATGGGCAGCTTCTTTTCTGGCATGTGCTTCCCTCATTGGTTGGCCGGAGTGGAATTCACCCCGGCATCACAGATAGACCATAAGAACGGGGAAGGCTCCGGTCAAATCAGAATCTCTGAACAGTGCGTTGCAAACCTATCCGAGGTCCTGAAGACCAGTCTTGCCTGCCTGTCTCCCCCCAGGGGGGTGCGAAACACGGATTGCCAACAAAATCATGAATTTCCTACAATTGAAAGAATACAAAACCCGCCGTCGTAACAGAACGATTTTACAATCTTTTTACAAACAAAGTGCGCGACATGAGCGATGTTCTTAAAATCATTAACAAAATAATTGTTGACTTTTCAGCCCGGTAAGCAGATTAAACAACATTCATATTTTCATGAATGGGAAGTTTTAAATATATTGTGAAAATTACAATATGTTATGAATATTCCAAAGGAAAAGATAAATTCAATGGGCAAGATATCCTCGGTTCACCCCGCCATTCATTGTCAAGCAGGTGCAGATTATTCCGCTCAACCTGTAAAACCGGTGCCCACGGGTGTTCCTGGCTGGAAGAAATGTTTCCTGGCGATCAGCTTGATCGTGCTGGCTACGGTCGTCGTCATCAACTACATGACGTACTCCGGGGACTTTGGATTTCTGAAGGATATCCCCCGGAATCCTGTCTGGAAGAACGGCATTTTCTTGCTGCTCTTCCTGAATCTCAGTGTGCTTGTCTGGCGCATTGTGCTGGTGATGATGTACCGGCCCGCCCAGGCCTGCAACGATGACGAACTCAAGAGCTGCACTGTGATCATCCCTGCATATAATGAAGGCAGGCAAGTGCTCGACACCCTGCACAGCGTCTTTTTAAGCGATTATCCGGCTGAAAAGCTGCAGGTGATCTGCGTTGACGACGGGAGCAAGGATGACACCTGGTATTGGATGCAGCAGGGACGCCGGGAGCTCGGCACAAAAGTGGAGCTGATCCGCAGCCCGAAAAACCAGGGCAAACGGCATGCCTTGAATCACGGTTTTCTGCGAGCCAAAGGTGAGATCCTGGTCACTATTGATTCCGATTCTGAAGTCGCGCCAACGACCCTGCGAAACATGATCAGCGTGTTTTGCAGAAACCCCCGCGTCGGCGCTGTGGCTGGCAATGTGCGGGTAATGAACACCAATCAAGGGCTCATCCCCAAAATGCTGGACGTCGCCTTCACCTATTCCTTCGATTTCATCCGGGCTGCCCAGAGCAGTATCAATACGGTCGTCTGCACACCGGGAGCCCTGTCAGCCTATGATCACAGCGTGGTGACCAAGATTCGGGAAAAGTGGCTGCACCAGACCTTCATGGGCCGCCCTGCCAATATCGGCGAAGACCGGGCCATGACCAACCTGATCCTCAAGGAAGGCCGGCTCGTCCACTTCCAGAGCGACGCCGTGGTCTACACCAACGTGCCTGTCGAATATCGCGGCCTCTGCAAGATGCTGCTCCGCTGGGCCCGTTCCAACATCCGCGAGACCATCGCCTTCTCACGCTTCGGATTCACCCGTTTTCGACCGGAATCCGTGCTTGGGGCGCAGGTGGATCTGGCCCATCAATGGGTGCGGATGATCATGACCGAAGTCGGAAAACTGGGTTTGGTGATCGCCCTGATCTCCTGGCCAGTGACCACGATCTACAGCCTGTTCCTTGGCGTCTTCTTCGCCTCGCTCATCCCCGCCTTTTTCTACCTGCTCCGTCACCGATCCATTGCCTGTCTTTGGGCGTTTCCATATTCCATTTTCATGCTGTTTTGCCTGTCCTGGGTCAGCTTTTACGCGCTCTTGACCCCGCATAAAAACGGCTGGCTCACCCGGAACATCGCTGCCCCGAAACCAAACAACGCCTTGACCGACCTGACCACAGGGAAGGCTTTTTTTCAAAAGTCGCCCACTTTCACGGCTTCCGAAGTCATTCTCCTCCCCCTGGTCAATTCCACGGAGCCCATACCCCATACCCTCTCTCCCCAAGAACAACCAGAAGCCCCGATCTGGCAACTCAAACAAGCCTAAAACCAACGGCGTTCGCGGTTTCGAGGGTGCTGTAGGCACAAGTGTCAAACACCCCACAGCTCGCTGTTCTCCAACCATTCCATAAAGAATCCTGAAAAGGGGGGCGATACCCCCCTTTTTAATTGCCAAACTTTTTGGTACCGCTCATCCCTCTCCCTTGACAATCTCGCCCTGTGTTGTAAATGTGAATTCACATTCACAAACAAAGAGGGCCCCGAATGACTGTGAAGAACCCACGACCCCGCATGAGCGGAGACGACCGACGGGAGCAGATATCCCTGGCCGCCTTGACCCTGGCTGAAGATGGCCTGCGCGGCGTGACCATCGCTGCCGTGGCCGAGGCTGTCGGGTTGGTCCCTTCCGCCATCTACCGCCACTTCGCCGGTCGCAACGAGATGTTGCAGGGCGCGTTCGACCTGCTGCGCGGCAAGACAAGGCAGAATCTGCTCCGCTCCATTGCCGACCCTGACCCCCTCAGCGGACTGGAGGGATTCCTGCGACGCCACCTGGCCATTATCTTGGAACACCGCGCCACGCCGCGCATCCTGTTCTCAGAGGACATTGCGTCCAAGGACAGCCCGTTTCGTGAAATGCTGGTCCAGACCCAGAACGCCATGATACAAGGTGTCATGGGAATGATGGAGCGAGGCCAGGAGCAGGGGGGCATCCGGGCGGATCTCCCGGCCGCCGACCTGGCGGTCCTCTTCCTCGGTCAGATGCTGCTGCCCGCCCACATGTATTTCATCCGACTTGGCGACTTCGATCTGGAGGGCCAGGTCACCCGAAACTGGGAATGCTTCCGCGTCATGATCGCGGCTCCTGGGAGGTCATCATGAATCTTCGCTTTGGATTGCTGCTCGGTGCAGCGCTCCTCCTGCTGGGGGGATGCTCCGGCGACAACAGCAGCTATCAAGGCTGGGTCGAAGGCGAGTTCGTCCTGGTTGCCGCGCCCCTGCCCGGACAACTGCTCACCCTCGACGTTCATCGCGGCACCCAGGTGGAGGCCGGAATCCCGCTCTTTTCCCTGGAGAATGCCTTTGAGACGGCTGCCGTAATCGAGGCGGAACAAAACATGCTTCAGGCCGAACGAGCCCTGGACAACCTGGGCAAGGGAAGACGTCCCAGCGAACTTGCGGCAATCGAAGCCCAGTTGCGGGAGGCCCGTTCCAGCCTGGAATACGCTCGCACGGATTATGAGCGCAAAAAGACATTACTGGCCGAGCAGACCATCTCCCAGGAGGAATCGGACCGGGCGCGCAACGAATACAACCGGACAAGACAGACCGTGAACCGGATTCAGGCGGAACTGGCCACGGCCAGACTGGGCGGGCGCACCGACGAAGTGGCCGGAGCCGAAGCCGTCGTGGAGGCAGCCCGGGCCAAGCTGGATCAGGTCCGCTGGAATCTGGACCAAAAACGCCAGTCCGCACCCATGGCCGGACTGGTCTTCGACACCTTCTACGAACGCGGCGAATGGGTAGGCGGGGGCATGCCCGTGGTCTCGCTGCTGCCGCCGGAGAACATCAAAATCATCTTCTACGTGCCCGAACCCCTGGCCGGAACCCTTGCTCCAGGCCAGGCCGTGCTGGTGACCTTCGATGGTGGCCCAGCCCCAATTCCAGCCACCGTAAGCTACATCAAGCCCGAGGCCGAGTTCACCCCGCCAGTGATCTATTCCAGCCAGAACCGGGCCAAGCTGGTCTATCTGGTGGAAGCCCGGCCCGCCCCCGGCCACACGACCGAGCTGCGCGTCGGCCAACCCGTGGATGTGACCCTGGCGGATCAGACCAGAAAAGTGGATCAGGCCGGAGAATAGGAGCGCGCCGTGGAAAACGACTACGTGATAGACGTCACCGGCCTTACCAAGATCTTTGATGGCCGCACCGTGGTCAACGGCCTGGACATGCGCGTGCACCGGGGCGAGATCTTCGGCTTCCTCGGTCCCAACGGCTCAGGCAAGACCACCTTCATCCGCATGCTCTGCGGGCTGCTCCGGCCCGATGCAGGCTCCGGCACCTGCCTGGGCCTGGACATCCAGACCGAGTCCCGGACCATCAAGCCCCAGGTGGGCTACATGGCCCAGCGCTTCAGCCTTTATGAGGACCTGACAGTGCGCGAAAACCTGGAATTCATGGCCCGAGTTTACAGCCTGCCGGACATCCGGGAGGCCGTGGACGAAACCATCGAGCGCATGGGGCTTGAGCGGTACGTCAACCACCTGGCCGGGGCCCTCTCCGGCGGCTGGAAACAACGGCT
>JAHJKV010000409.1 GCA_018822065.1 Pseudomonadota bacterium | reverse complement strand
CGTCACCTGCGCTTTCTTGCCCGTGCCCTCTTCGGCATGGGCATGCTCTTCTACGGGTTGCAGCTCATCCAGTTGGGTGCCGCGCCCCTGGCGACAATGCCCTGGGTGCGCGAGGTACTGGCCGCCTCCCACGGTTCCGCCATGCTCACCTTCCTCCTAGGCGCGGTGATGACCATTGTCACCCAGACCTCCCTTGGTGTGATCCTCATCGGCATCACCATGACCAAGGCCGGGGTGTTCAGCGTGGAGCAGTCGGTGATGCTGGTCTATGGCGCTGAACTCGGTTCCAGCGTGGTCACCTGGATTCTCTCCTCCGGGGTACGCGGCACCTCCAAGCAACTGGTCATGTCCCAAGCGGTCTTCAACATCATGGCCGTGTCCCTCATGGTCACCCTTTTTTATGTCGAACAGCTCTTCGGCATCCCCCTGGTCGTTGCCCTGGTCCACAACATCCACCCGGACCTGGAGATCGCCCTGGCCTATCTGGTGGTCATCTACAACACGGGCATTCCGGCAATCGCCTCGTTCATCTACACCCCGATCCTGTGCGTCCTCACCCACCTCTGGCCTGAAACCCAGGAAGAAGCTCTGGGCAAGATCAAGTTTATCAAGAAACACGCCCTGGACACCCCCGAGGCTGCATTGCTCATGGTCGAACGGGAATTGCTCCGCCTGGTGAACCGTTTTCCCGCATACGTGCAGAGCATGTCCGGCGACAAAGGAACGGCCCGCAGCACCAAACCCATCGCGCCCTACCACGCTGCCTTTGCGAACATCAACCAGGAAATCGCCTACACCCTGAGCGACATTTCTGAACAGAACATGGGCGAACACACCAGCGCCCATCTCCTGCGGCTGCTGAACATCCAGGAACTGCTCACCGCCCTGGAGCAAAATCTTGTCAGCTTCTGCGAAGCCGTGGAAAAGGCCTTCCCCGGAAATGTGATCGACCGCTTCATTACCGTGCTCATGGAAAGTCAGGAATTCCTGCTCCTGCAGTCCTCGGACGCACTCGCTGGTGGGGACGATATGGATATCGCCATTCTGAAGACCATCACCGCCGACAACGGTGACATGGTGGAAAAGGTCCGCAAGCAGTATCTTGAAGCCGAGGAAGGGCTGGGGCTGACTGAAAAGATGGACATGCACCGCATCTCCGCCCTGTTCGAGCGCACCACCTGGCTGCTCAACCGGCTCAGCGTGGTGGTCACCCCGCCACTGGGCTCACCCGAGGCTGCCTGATCGAAAGGCGTGTCTACGAATCTGCCCCGGTCAAGACCGAAAACCGGTACTCGGTCTCCGCTTTATATGCTTCGCCTGGCCGCACGATGATCGAGGGAAACTCGGGGTGGTTGGGCGCGTCCACGAACCCATGCGGTTCCAGACAGAATCCCGAATACCGCCCATAACGCTCCCCGGCCCGCCCGGCCAGTCCCTGGGGGATGTGGTTGCCGGAGTAAAACTGCAAGCCCGGACATGTGGTATAAAGCTCCAGACGTCGCCCCGAAACGGGCTCCACCACCACGGCGACCCGAGCCAGTCCCTCCCCCTGTCGTGCCACATAGAAATGATCATACCCTTGGGCCAACTGCAGCAAGGGGTGGTCCGCATTCACCCGCGCCCCGATGCGCTCAGACCGGGTGAAGTCCAGGGGAGTTCCGGCCACAGGAAGGATTCTCCCGCTGGGAATCAGATCCTGGTCCACCTCAAGAACCTGTTCCGCCTCCAGTTGAAGCCGGTGCCCCAGGCAATCAACAGATTTTGTCCCGATCCCGGCCAGATTGAAATACATATGGTTAGTGAGGCTCACCGGCGTGGGCGCGTCCGTGCTGGCGGCATAGTGGATGCGCAGGCCGCTTTCGCTCAGGGTGTAGTCCACCACGACATCCATGCTGCCAGGGAATCCCTGGTCGCCGTCCTCGCTTCGCAGATACAGGCGCAGACTGGGATCCCCGTCCCGGCTACCGGGCTGCGCCTGCCAGAGACGATTCCAGAATCCCTGCGGTCCGCCGTGCAGTTGGTGCGCGCCGTTATTGCGGTCCAGGACGTAGTCCCGCCCATCCAGATGGAAGTGTGCCTGGGCGATGCGGTTGGCCACACGCCCCACCAGGCAGCCGAAAAAGCACTGGTCTGCCAGATATCCGTCCAGGCTGGCATAGCCCAGGGTCACCTCGCCCAAAGCGCCGGTCCGGTCGGGAACCTGCAAGCTCGTGACCACCCCGCCCCAGGTGGCGATCGAGGCCTTCATCTCGCCTGACTCCAAAATAAAAAGGTCCACCGCCCCTTCCGGGGTCTGTCCCCAATCAAACCGTGTCGTCCCCATGGTGCCGTTCCTCCTCAGGCATACGCCAAAATAAACTACACCAGCCCAGCGGGTAGTACAACTCATGGGCAGTGTGCTCGACTGGACATTTCACAACAAAAGGATGCGTAAGTATCGACTTGAAATTCCAAAGAACTGTAAAATATAATCCCCCAGCGCATCCGGCAGGACACCTCAGGCAGCTTCGACCCGAACATCGCGATCATCGCCCGACGGCCTTTGCCCTGGCTTGAGATCGTACCCGCCTTCTGGAAATGGACAAGCTGCGAGCCATCATGCACAGAGTCCTCTCTTTCCAGGCTGGCAGGTAACCTCCCGGCCACTTACCACCCCAATTCGCCGTTCACCGGAATTCTCTTTCCCCGCCAACTGCCAAAGCATAGGGTGCGTCCTGTCACGTGGCAGCGTTCATCTGCCAGACTCCGGGAGGGCGTCATGCAATACGAGCAAGAGTATCGGGCATCCATCACCAATCCCGATCAATTCTGGGCGGAAAAAGCCAAGGGCATCCGCTGGTTCAAGGCGCCGGAAACGATCCTCTCTACCGACGACAACGGCTTCTACCGCTGGTTTGCCGGGGGCGAACTGAACACCTCCTACCTCTGCCTGGATTACCACATCGAGGAAGGCCGCGGCGACGAGGTGGCCCTCTACTGGGACTCGCCCGTTACCGACACCAAAAAAGCCTTCACCTTCAGCGACCTGCGCTACAAGGTGGCCCTCTTTGCCGGTGGCCTCAAAAACCTCGGTGTCACCAAGGGCGACCGTGTCGTGGTCTACATGCCCATGGTCCCCGAAGCCGTGGTGGCCATGCTTGCCTGCGCCCGCCTGGGGGCCATCCACTCCGTGGTCTTCGGCGGGTTTGCGCCCAACGAACTGGCCATCCGCATAGACGACGCCAAACCCAAGGTGGTGATCACCGCCTCCTGCGGCATCGAGTTCGGCAAGACCATCGCCTACAAGCCCCTCATCGACGAGGCCATCAAACGCGCCGCCCACACCCCGGACAAGGTCGTGGTCCTGCCCAGGCCCCAGGCCGAAGCACCGATGATCGAGGGCCGCGACCTGACCTGGGACCAGACCCTCGTCGGTGCTGAACCAACCGAATGCGTGCCCGTGGCCGCCACCGACCCCCTTTACGTGCTCTACACCTCCGGCACCACCGGCAAACCCAAGGGGATCATCCGCGACAACGGCGGCCATGCCGTGGCCCTCAAATATTCCATGCAAAGCATCTACGACGTCGGCCCCGGCGACGTGTTCTGGGCCGCCTCGGACGTGGGCTGGGTGGTCGGCCATTCCTACATCGTCTACGCCCCGCTCCTGGCT
>JAHJKV010000408.1 GCA_018822065.1 Pseudomonadota bacterium | reverse complement strand
TGCGTGAACGGCTGCCTCTTCTGCGCCTACCAGCGCGAGGCCGACGAAAAGCCCGGCGCCTTCCGCCTCTCCACGGAGCAAGTGCTCGAAAAGCTCGCCACCAGCCCGCTCCCCCCGCGTGAAGTACACATCGTGGGCGGCTGCCACCCCACCCTGCCTCTGGCCTATTTCGAAGAGACTCTGGTCGCCGTGAAGCAAGCCCACCCCGAAGCCGTGCTCAAATGCTTCACTGCCGTGGAAATCGCCCACTTCGCCACCCTGGAGAGTCTCACCACCCGCGAGGTGCTCGTCCGCCTGAAAGCCGCAGGGCTCTCCATGCTCCCTGGTGGCGGGGCCGAGATTTTCGCCCCTGCCGTGCGCGAGCAGATCTGCCCCAGGAAATCCACAGCCGGTGAGTGGCTGCGCATCCACGGCGAGGCCCACGAACTGGGCATGAAGACCAACTGCACCATGCTTTTCGGCCACATCGAGTCCCTGGACGACCGTCTGGATCACCTGGACCGCCTCCGACAGCAGCAGGACAAAAGCGGTGGTTTCACCTGCTTCATCCCCCTGCCCTTCCTGACGGAAAATTCGAACCTGACCATCGAGCGCCCCCTGACCGGTCTGGACGAACTGCGCACCATCGCGGTCAGCCGCCTGATGCTCGATAACATCCCCCACCTCAAGGCTTACTGGGTCATGCTCACGGCCAAACAGGCCCAGGTGGCCCTGCACTGGGGAGCCGACGACTTTGACGGCACCGTGGTGGAGGAAAAAATCGGCCATGACGCGGGCGCGGAATCAGACCAGGGCATGACCCGAACCGAACTCACCGCCATGATCACTGGCGCTGGCTTCACCCCCGTGGAACGCAACGCCTTTTTCGAGCGCGTATAATCCCAAAAATGAGGATCCGGGGACCGCTATCGCTGGCCAGCGGCAAATCTTAGGCCGAGCTTGCTCGGACTTAGAGATGGCAACAGCAGCGATAAGGGCGAGGCCCTTTGGAATCCCGATCTCCTTCGCTGTTATGGCCCGAAGATTGGAGTGTCAGAATATGATGCATGCGATTGAGACGAAGATACTGACGGGGGACCGGATCTACTGGGAAGAGGCCCTGTGGCTGTATGAACGGGCTGACCTGCACGAACTGGGCGCCCTGGCCCATGCCGTACGCCTGCGCAAACACCCGGAGCCGGTGGTCACCTACGTGGCGGACCGGAACATCAACTATTCGAATATCTGTACCTGCGGCTGCCGCTTCTGCGCTTTTTTCAAGGCCCCGGATAAAGACGGCGGCTACGTCCTGACCCACGAAGAACTGGCCCAAAAGATCGAGGAGACCATCGCCCTGGGCGGCACCCAGATCCTCATGCAGGGCGGGCATCACCCGGACCTGCCCTTCTCGTTTTATGAAGACATGCTCCGATTCATCAAGGCCAACTGGCCCATCCACATCCACGCTTTTTCCCCGCCGGAGATCGCCTATTTTGCCGAGCTCTTCTCCATGAGCCACGCCCAAGTGATCCAAAAACTCCGCGCCGCCGGACTCGACTCCATCCCTGGAGGCGGGGCCGAGATTCTTGTGAACGAGGTGCGCACGCAGGTTTCGCCCAACAAATGCTCGGCAGACACCTGGCTCGACATCATGGAAGAGGCCCACAACCAGGGACTGCGAACCACGGCCACCATGATGTTTGGTCATGAGGAGGAACCGCGCCACCGCCTGGAACACCTCTTCCGACTGCGCGAAGTCCAGGACCGCAGCGGCGGCTTCACCGCCTTCATCCCCTGGACCCTGCAACCCGGCAACACCAACATCGACGTCCGTCCCCAGACCGCGCCCGAATACCTGCGTCTGCTCGCCCTCTCCCGCCTGGTGCTCGACAATTTCGACAACCTCCAGGTCTCCTGGGTGACCATGGGGCCCAAGGTGGCGCAACTTGCCCTCTTCTTCGGCGGCAACGACTTCGGGTCCCTGATGATCGAGGAGAACGTGGTCAAGGCCGCAGGCGTGGCCTTTCAGCTCACCCGCGAGGAGATTCACAGCCTGGTGGAGGCAGCCGGGTTCACGCCAATGCAACGAACCATGGACTACCGTCCGGTGGCTGACTGATGGGGCCAAAAAACATTCCGATCCGCTTGGGAAAAATCGGCTACCTCAACGTTTTGCCCATCTACCACCCCCTGGAGACAGGGGTGGTGCAGGGGCATTTCGAGATCGTCTCCGGCCCGCCAGCCGAGCTGAACCGGCGCATGAACGCAGGCGAACTTGATATCTCCGCCGCGTCGAGCATCGAATATGCCCGTCATGCCGAGGACTACCTGTTGGTGCCGGACCTTGCCATCGGCAGCTGCGGCCCGGTACAGTCCGTGCTCCTGCTTTCGCAGGTCCCTGCCCCCGCGCTTTCGGGCCAGACCATCTTGGTCTCTTCTCAAACCCACACCTCCGCGGCCCTGCTCAAGGTCTTGCTGGCCGAAAATCTGCGCGTGGACGCAGCCTTTGTCACGGGCGACGCCACGTCCTTGCTTGAGCAAGGCAACCGACCAGCTGCCATCCTGGCTATCGGGGATGAAGCACTGGAACTTCGCCACCACCCGGACTACCCCCACGCTCTCGACCTGGGCGAGGCCTGGCGGCAATGGACCGGCCTGCCCTTCATATTTGGCCTATGGCTGATTCGAAAGGATTCGTGGACCGCCAACCCGGAACGGATCGAAAATGCGTGCAGAGCCCTGCTGGCGGCAAAAAGATGGGGAGTCCAACACCTCTCCGGGATGTGTACCCTGGCTGCCGAGTCAAGCCGGTTGGACGCCGTGGAGATGTGTTCCTATTTCGATGGGCTGGTTTACGACCTCGGAGAGGCAGAACAGCAGGGACTGCAGCGTTTTTTCGACCATCTCGAAGCCGCCGGTCTCATCGGCAAGGCACCCGAACTCCGATTTCTCGCCCTTGAGAAATAACGAAAGAATTGACCGCGAAAATTTAGCCCCGAAAATTCAACTGCTCAGAAACGACTTCGATGAAGGCCCGGGCTGCCGGGAAGAGTGAACGCCCCTGCAAATGGATCAGGTAGATGAACCGCTTGATGGGCGGCAAGCCAAGATCAACCCTGACCAACTCCCCTGTCTCGATTTCTGGCTCGGCGGCAAGCCGTGAGGTCACGCCCACACCGAGTCCCGCCTTGGCGCAAGCGAGCACCGCATGGGTGCTTTCCACGCGCAGGGCGACTCGCAGATTGGTGACCCGCGTGCCGGCCTGCCCCAAGGCCTGCTCCAGTGCCAAACGGGTGCCGCAATTGCTCTCCCGCAAAATCCACGCCCACTGCTCCAAAGGCTCGCTCCCGATGCCGATGCGCTGCAAGGCGCTAGGCCGGGCGACAGCTATGATTTCGTCGTCCATCACAGGAACGGCTTCCATGCCGTCGCGCTTGGGGTCAGCACCAACCATGCCCACTTCCAGTTCGCCGGAAGCGACCCGGTCAATGATCTCCGAAGTCCCGCCCACCGACATGGAATAGGTCACCTCTGGATACAAGACGCAGAAATCCGCCAGCAGCCCAGGAAGAATCCAATGGGCCGGGATGGTGGAACCGCCGATGGCGATGTCACCAGACACCCGCTTCTGGATCAAGTCGATCTCCCCCGTAGCCAGGTCAAGCCGTCGAAACACATCGATGGCTGCCGGGTAGAGCACATGTGCGGGTCCAGTTGGCATAACCGAGCGTCCCAGACGGTCAAATAGTTGGGCACCCAAATCCTGCTCAAGTCCCTGGATATGTGCGCTGATAGTAGGCTGCGATAAAAAGAGCGCCTGACCGGCCTTGGAAAAACTGCGCAATTCGTAGACTTTGCAAAAAGCCTGGAGTTTTCTGAAATCCATAATGCCTATTCATTACATTGACAGAAGCTATCGCAGCAAGCAAAAAAACAGGGCGGACCTGTGGTCCGCCCTGTGTGAGCTTCATGGATACGCTTGCAAGGAACGGTTGTCCTATTCAGCATCCTTTGCGGCTTCCGACTCTTTGTCGGCAGCCTTCTTGGGAGCAGCCTTCTTGGGGGCGGCTTTTTTCGGAGCAGCCTTTTTCGGAGCAGCCTTCTTGGGAGCGGCTTTCTCGGCCTTCTCCTCGGTCTTGGCCGCAGCAGCCTTCTTGGGGGCGGCCTTCTTGGTGGCAGCTTTCTTAGGGGCGGCTTTCTTAGGAGCGGCCTTTGGAGCTTTCTCTTCCTTGACCTCCACTGCATTCTCAAGGTCGACAGCCTTCTTGGTCAGTTCAATGACGACCATGGGAGCGCAGTCACCCTTGCGGGGCATGGAGAATTTCAAGATCCGGGTATATCCGCCACCGCCGTCCTTGTAACGGGGTCCGATCTCGTCAAAGAGTTTCTGGACCATCTGGTGATTATTCAGCGCCTTGTAGGCAAGACGACGAGAGTGCAGATCATCCCGGATAGCCAGGGTGATGAGGCCGTCCACCACCTTGCGCAGTTCCTTGGC
>JAHJKV010000407.1 GCA_018822065.1 Pseudomonadota bacterium | reverse complement strand
TCCGACCCCGAGCATCTTGCCCATGGCCCGAACCAGCCGACGCTCCACAGACGCTAATTTCTCGGCCTGGATGAACTCGTAGGCGATGATCAGGCAAAATATCTTTTCCTGATAGGAGAGCCGTTCGTTGAGGATGGCGCAGACGGAACCCAGGTCCTGGGGTTCCTGGGCAAAGAGCTCGAATTGCTCGACAAAGTAGACGGCGATATCGCCGGGGTAGAGGTGGCCGTAAAACGACTGGATGAACTCTCGCCTTGCGGCCGAGACCTCGCGGTTGGTCTGGGCCAGCAGGGCAAGAATCTTCAACACCTGGGCGGCCAGGCTGTTGCCGAATTTCTCCTCGGCGCTCTCCGAAAACATTCGCTCGGGTTGTATCCCCTTGAGCATGTTCACACTCGTGCTCGCCCAGGGCCTGGGCTAGCGATACCCAGCCAGGATAAACCAGTAGTCAAAGGCGGCATTGCAGTCCACGAGGGTGGCCTTGACGTGGAAGGTGCCGGACCACTCGGGATTGAGGGTCACCGCAATCGACTTGCCCTCTCCCTCGGTATTGCCTTGGGCCACAACCTTCCAGTTCTCGTCAAAGATAACCAGGTTGATCTTGTTCACGCCCTGATCACCCTGGAAGTGGTAGAAATACTCAATGCCCGCAGTGAGCTGGGTATTGAAATAATAGGAGCGGCCCTTTTCCAGCTCCCCGATCTGGATGTCATCCTTCACCGAAAAGCCCTGGGACTCGTAGTTCAGGACCTGCTCGTAGGCGGGTTTGCGTACGTCCATCCGCCCAGCAAAGCACATTACCGGAAACAGGAGCGAGACAAGCGCTATGGCAACGAACTTCTTCATGGCTAGCCTTCCTCAATCTTCGCCACCAGGGCCGAGCCCAGGCGATGCAGTTCTTCGATGTTCTTATCCGGGACCGGCTTGCCATACCCTACGTTCACCAGGGCACGGATTTTCGGCAGGGCCTTCATCAATGCCTGAGCCAGGGGATTGGCCTTGGCTTCGGGCTCCATATTGGCCAGTTCCACGGTGAAATAGTCCACTAGGTTGGGCTGGTAGAGAATGGAGGTGACGTTGTCGGAATAGTGCTGTTTTTTCATCAATCCTGCCGTGGCGGTCAGCCCCTTGAGCCAGCCGCCGACCCGGACCAAGGTGGCGATATCCTGATCGCCGATCTGGTCCATCTCCATCTCGATGAGGTAGCGTAGGGAATCGAGCTCATCCCGCAGCTCGCTCCAGCGGCCCTCATTGGCCAACTGCTCGAAAGTGGAGGAACGGTCGAGAATGGTATCCTGAACCATCAGGTCCTCGGCCAGGGTGATGACCACGACGATGACCTCGCCCAGCTTGGCCTTGTCCTTGGACAAGATGGCCACCAGTCCGTCCGTGGCCCGCAGGCCCAGGTTCAAGGCCCTGACGTAGTTGTCGCCATAGTCGTAGCGCGGACTTGAGCCCGCCACCTTGGACCAGTCGGCATCGTTGAGTCGATTAATGGCCAGGAACATCTCCGCCGGGCTCGGCAGAGCCAGATTTTGGGCGAATTCCTTTTTCTCGGCCTCGGACAGCGTCTCCGCCCCGGCGGCAGGAATCAGGACACCGATCAACATGACCAGCATAACCAGTGAGGATACAAGACGATTCATCAAGACTCCCTCTCGTGTTCCATACACATATAACGCGGCCCGTCCCTGCGTGCGGGATGGGCCGCAAAATTTCACACAGCGTGGAAGGAATCTACCAGCAGGGCAGCCAAAAGTAAAACCACCCCGACTCTCCTACCTCCGCACAAGCGCCATGGCCTCGTTCATATCCCGGGCCACAGGGGTGATCTGATCCAATCCGGCGATACGCAGGACTTCCTCGACCAGAGTCACAGGCCCCAGTACCACCAGCCGCGCACCGGACTTTCCCAGGATGGTGGAGTTGCGAAGGAGCAGGCCAAGCCCCATGGAGGCCAGGAAGGTTATACCCGAAAGATCGACCACGGCTGACACGCCCTGCGCACCAACGGCAGCATCGAACTCCCGGCCCACGGCCTCGACCCCTTCGACATCCAAACGGCCAGAAAGGGCCACGTGCGTCACTTCGTCATTCTGTTCAATTATTGTCAGCTTCATACCGTTTCCTGGTCCACCCCGGCTGCATGCCGGAGTGTTGCGACCTTTTCATTTTGTACCTTGCTTCCAAAGGATTGGCAACGGACCAGAAAGAGTTTTCTCAACATTGACATGAGGTCGGCTTTGCAGAACTATACCGTGAAATGAGCGCAACAAGCAAACGCATACAACACGGATTCGCCGTACTCGTCCTCCTGGCCCTGACGGCCTGCACGGTCAACCAGGCCCCCACGCCAAACAGCCAGTCCGCGCCCCTGCCCACCGGGACCTCGGACCGCTCCGTGGCGGTCCTCGAAACCATCGACGACCCGCCCCTGACCTTATTCACGATCCTGGGCGATGTGCGGCTCCTGGCCCAGCCGGAAGACGCTCCCGAGTGTCTGGAACTGCTCCAGGGAGGCACCCGGCTGATACGCTTCGGCAGGCAGGGAGCCTATGCCAAGGTGATGGACCCGGCCACCGGCAGCATGGGTTGGATAGAAGACCGCCTGCTTTCACCCCAGGCCCCACTGCCGCCCGAATCGATCCACCCCGGCCAGGGCTCCATCTCCGAAACCTTCTAGCTGGCCCCGGTTACGCCCGGGCCGGCATCAGTCCGCCGAATCGCCACGACTGTCACGTCATCGGCCAGGGGCACCTCGCCCTGGAAGGCCGCCAGGGCGCGAATCACGCCGCGAACAACTGCTCCGGCATCCCCACTCCTGGCCTCCCGCACGGCATCCAAAAAACGCTCGCGACCAAAGGGCTCGCCAGCCTTGTTCACGGACTCAAAGACCCCGTCCGTGCAGACCACGGCCAGACAGCCAATCCGATCAAAGGGTCGCCTTCCCTCCTCGCATACGCTAGTAGCAGCAAACCCTAGAGCCGCACCCTTTCCTCCCAGTTCCTCGGCCTGATCCGAATCCGGCCCGAAAAACCAGCCGGACTCGTGCCCGGCACGAACCCAGGTGATATCCCGCCGTCCCGGATCGTATTCCAGGCAAAAAAGGGTTACAAAACGGCCAGACCCAACCACATCGGCGGTCAGCAGGCGGTTCACAGAGGCCACCCGCTCGGCCAGAGACATCCGGGTATGGGCCGCGCCCCGCAACAAGGCCCTGGTGGAGGCCATGAGCAGGGCTGAGGCCACGTCATGGCCCGACACATCGGCCACAGCCACCAGCAGAGCCCCATCCCTGGAGACGCGCATCACGTCATAATAATCGCCACCGGTCTCGTCGCAATACAGCGTGGTCCCGGCCACATCCAACCCTGGCGTCTCGGGCAATTCCTCGGGCAGGAGCCGTTGCTGCACCTCTCGGGCCAGGGAAACAGAACGTTTCAGGTGCAGGCGCTCGGCCAGTTTGGGAACCGTGTCGTTGAAGGCTTGTACCAGGGCGTCGCGTTCATCGCCGGTTCGCAGGTCGAGCCGGACCTCGAAATCACCCCCAGCCAGCCGCTTCCAGGCCGCAGTCATGGCCGTGGTCACCCTCGCTCCCCGGCGGGAAACAAGATAGGCGGAACCCGCAGCCACCAGGGCCAGAATCACGGTGGCCACGTAGATCATCAACCACTGGACGCTGATCCGGTCCTCGACCATGGCCCGCAGCGTCTGGGTTCCCTCCTGTGCCACGCTCACCGGCACGGCCAGCAGAAAAGCCATGCCCTTCGGACCCAGGGGAGCATAGGCGAGGATGGAGTCCTCGCCCTCGAAGACAAGGCGGGTCACGCCCGTTCCTCCGGCCAGGATATCGTCGGCCACTGCCTGCATCGCCGCAGTCTCGCCGTTTTCAAGCACCTCATAGTCGTCGCCCACGACGAGTTCGGACTGCTGGTCATCATTTTGCCGTGCCAGAACACGAAGCCGGGCCCGACCCGTTTCGGGGTCTTGCGCCGAACCAACCAGAAAGGAATGCATGCGCTCGGTCCAGACCGAGGCCAATTCCGCCTCCTGAAGGAACCAGGTCAGGGGTAGTTCCACCGAGGCCACCCCCGCAAAGGTACCGCCGGGATCCCGAACCGGGCTGGTGAAAGAAAACAGCGCCATTCCCGTACTGCGACTGATGAGCAACTCGCTCCAGACCGGCCCGCCGCCGGTGTCGCGGGCGCGCAGGTACCAACTCGCACGACGCGGGTCAAACTGTTTGGGGTAGCCGCCGAACCCCGGATAGGCCGCAGTCAGTCCGTTTTCCAAAGAGACAAAAAGGCGGTAGGCCGAACCGTCCAGGTCCTGAAACAGGGAACGGCAGGTCGGCAGCAGCCGGGCCAGTCGGGCCGTGTCTTCCCGCACCACCAGCCGGGAAACGTCCGGGGCGGTGACAAAGACGAGATTGTTGAAGCTCACGGCCATGGACGCGTCACCGTCCTGGGTCCCAGACAGAACGTATCCGGGCGGGTTGGAGACATCGGCGGGCCGCCGGTCCGGCGCATCGTAATCATCGGAATAATAGACCCTGGGCAGCATGGTGATGGTGCCTGCGAGATGTTTCTCGGTTTCCAGAACCAACGCCCGCAGTGCGGCCTTGGCCGCCCCTGTCCCCTTGCTCACGGCTGCCGAGGCGGCTGCCGCGTCGCGCTCGACCTGGTCCGTGACCATGGCCGTCATGCCGCGCTCCATCTCCTGGGTGACGCCTCGCCCCACCTGATCCGTGGTATTCAGTCCCACCCAGGCCACCAGCACCATTGGCACCACGCCCACTACACACAGAATCAGGAACAGTTTCCATTGCACTCGCATCATCATATCATCCTTGCGTAATCTTCATTTCCAGATTCCGAGAGTAGCGGTTTGTTTTTGCTTATGATAGCTTAATTGAGAGGTCCAGTGTAAATCAACACTCCCCTTTGCGGCTCGCTCGGCACTTCGTTTTCTTTTGACATCTTCGCAGGATATTAACAGGTTCCAGATGCTGCTGAAAAAGAAATCCATCTCCACAAGCATGACCATTGGCCTGGTCACCACGGTGATCCTTATTGTCGCCACCCTGCTGGTGGTCCAATACGTCACCCAGAGGTATGCCCGGCGCGCGGAGATGGAGCGAAAAGCGGACGAGTATGCTGTGGGCCTGACCACCATCCTGGCCATACCCCTCTGGACACTCGACATCGCCAATACCGAGCACATCGGCGAGGTGTACAGGCAAAATGAACTCTTCGCCTCCCTGAACATCATGGACAACCGGGGCAACTCGATCTTCAGTTTTGGCATGTTGCCCCCGCCCTCCCAGGGCATCATCCGGACCCAAAACATCGCTTTCGAAGGCGAGACCATCGGGTATCTGGAATTTTCCCTCTCCCTGGAGCCCTACAACAAGGGACTCAACGGCCTGGTCCAGGCCGCCCTGCTGACCCTGGCCGTGGCTACCCTGGTCATCCTGCTCGCCACAGGCGCGTTGCTCCGAGTGTTCATGCGAAAACCCCTGGCCGCCCTAGTGCGCGGCATGGACTCTGTTTCCAGAGGCGATTTCTCCTCCCATCCCATCGAGGCCGGGTTCTCAGAACTTGAGAACATCGTCTCCACCTTCCGGGACATGGCTGGCACCATCCAGGCCCGCGAGTCCGCCCTGCTCCAGGTCAATCAGGTTCTGAGCAAGGAGGTGGCCGAACGCAAGATCGCCGAGGAAGCCCGGGCCAAGTCGGAATCGACCCTGACTGCCATCTTCAACGCCGCTCCCATCGGCATCGGTCAGGTGCATAACCGGATCATCTCCTGGCCAAACGAAGGGTTGATGAACATGACCGGCTACACCTCAGCGGAACTGAACGACAGACCCTCTGAATTTCTCTATGCCTCCAACGAAGAATTCAAACGCGTCGGGAATATCATATATAAAAGCATCGCAACCAAGGAAACCGCCTCCATAGAAAGTCGCTGGATTACCAAGCAAGGCGAAACCATTGACGTCATCATCACCCTTTCCCATATCGTCCCCGGCGATCCTGATGCCGGGCTCGTGTTCACGGCCCTGGACATCACCGCCCG
Organism: Pseudomonadota bacterium; assembly: GCA_018822065.1. Lineage (GTDB taxonomy): Bacteria > Desulfobacterota > Desulfovibrionia > Desulfovibrionales > Desulfovibrionaceae > JAHJKV01. The sequence continues at coordinate 1,638 of JAHJKV010000407.1, read as the reverse complement.
CAAACGGGCTGAGGCCGCCCTGCGGGAATCAGAGCAACGGCTGCACCTGGCTCTGACGGGTAGCAACGATGGCCTGTGGGACTGGGGCATCACCACCGACAAGCTCTATTACAGCCCCCGCTTTGCCGACATACTCGGCTATGGAGAAGACGAACTCCCCTGCGACATTTCGGCCTGCTACAAGCTCATCACCCACCCCGATGATTATGACCGGGTCTGGCAGTTCACCCAAGACTACCTGACTCACGGGCATGGCGAATTCGCCCAGGAATTTCGTGGAATTACCAAGAATGGAGCCACTCGGTGGATCATGATGCGCGGCATGATAGCCGAACGGAGCATGGAAGGCGAACCCACCCGCATGGTAGGAACCCACAAGGACATCAGCGAGCGCAAGGCGGCAGAGAAGATGCGCGAAGAACTGATCGGCGAACTGGAAGACAAGAACGCAGAACTTGAGCGCTTCACCTATACGGTCTCCCACGACCTGAAGAGCCCGATCATCACCATCAAGGGTTTCCTCGGCATGCTGGAACGGGACATGGACGCCCATGACCAGGAGCGTATCAAGTCGGACATCAACCGCATCCACCAGGCTGCAGACAAGATGCAGTTGCTCCTGGACGAACTGCTGGAACTCTCCCGCGTCGGACGGTTGGTCAATCAGCCAGAAGACATCGACCTGAAGCAGCTCACCCTTGACGTGGTCGAACTGGTCTCCGGACGCCTGGAGAAGAAAAACATTGCCGTGAACATTCAGGACGATCTCCCTGTCATCCGGGGCGACCGGCCCCGCATCCAGGAGGTATTCCTGAATATCGTTGACAATGCCGCCAAATTCATAGGCGACCAGGATAACCCCACCATCACCATCGGCGTTCGCCAGGAGGGAGACGATCAGGTCTTTTTCGTCAGTGACAATGGCATCGGCATCAAAAAAGAACATTTCGGGAAGGTCTTCAGCCTGTTCGACCAACTCGACCCCAAGAAAGAAGGAACCGGCATCGGCCTGGCCCTGGTGCAACGCATCGTTGAGGTTCATGGCGGAACCATCTGGGTGGAATCCGACGGACCAGGAACCGGCACAACCTTCTGTTTCACTCTGCCCGGCATGCCGCAACCAGCGGCGCCTGCCTAGACGCGACACGGCCCCCCAAAGATGAAAATCTCCGCCATCAATCTTCTCGAAGAGCTGAACAAGCCTGACTACCAGGATTTGATGGCCAGCTTCACCAGGAGAAGTCACGCCAAAGGGTCCATGGTGTACACCCCCATGGCTGAAGAGGACAACGTCTTTGTCCTTGCCCAAGGGCGGCTGCGCATCTTTTTAAGCTATGAAGACAAGGAATTCACCCTGACTATCCTCGAGCCCGGTCAAGTCTACACGACACACACGCGCGCTTTTGTCGAAGCCATGGAGGACTGCGTGGTGCTGGTCACGGACACCATGAGCTTCCACAAAAGCCTGGCCGAGCATCCAGAGCTCACCGGAGCCATGATCAACGTCCTTGGCGGCCTGCTCAAGAACTCCTTCTCCATCATCAGCGGGCTTGTCTTCAAGGATGTGAATCGGCGTCTGGTGGAACATCTGCTCGCCGAGGCCCGGGACTGCGCCAAAACTGACCCGGCCGACGGCCC
>JAHJKV010000406.1 GCA_018822065.1 Pseudomonadota bacterium | reverse complement strand
TCTCGTCCGGTACTTCCTTCAAGTCCCGCTCGTTGTCCTTGGGGATGAGCACCCGCTCCACCAGGCCGCGATGGGCCGCAAGGAGCTTTTCGCGCAGGCCACCGATGGGCATGACGCGCCCGCGCAGGGTGATCTCGCCGGTCATGGCCAGATCGTTGGCAACCGGCACGTTCAGCAAAGCGGAGACAATGGCCGTGGCCAGGGTGATGCCCGCGCTGGGGCCGTCCTTGGGCGTGGCGCCGTCGGGCACGTGGACATGGATGTCGATCTCCTTGTGGAAATCGCGCTTGAGACCAAAGAGGTCAGAACGGGAGCGGATGTAGGAGATGGCCGCCTTGGCCGATTCCTGCATCACATCCCCGAGCTTGCCGGTGATGGACACCTTGCCCGAACCGGGCATGAGCGCCACTTCCACCAGGAGCAACTCTCCGCCCACCTGGGTCCAGGCCAAGCCAGTTGCCACGCCGACCAGCGCTTCTTCCTCGCGCTCGCCGTGCCGGTGCCTTTTCACACCGAGAAAATCGCCCAGGTTGTCCTCGGTGAAGGTGACCTTGAGTTCCCGGTTGCTCTCTTCCACCACGCGCATGGCGGCCTTGCGGCACAGAGCGGCAATCTCGCGCTCCAGATTTCGAACCCCGGATTCACGGGTGTAATTGCGGATGACGGAATGGAGCGCCGCCTCTTCGAATACCACGTTTTCGGGCTTGAGTCCGTGCTGTTCGATCTGCTTGGGCACAAGGAACTGCTCGGCAATGGCCTTCTTTTCGGTTTCCAGGTAGCCAGGCAACCGGATAATCTCCATGCGGTCCTGCAAGGGGAGCGGGATGGACTCCAGAGTGTTGGCCGTAGTGATGAAAAACACCTTTGACAGATCGTAGTCCAGGTCCAGGTAATGATCGCTGAAGGCGAAGTTCTGCTCAGGATCGAGCACTTCGAGCAGGGCAGCAGAGGGGTCGCCCCGGAAATCCATGGACATCTTATCCACTTCATCCAGGCAGAGCACTGGGTTGTTGTGCTCAACACGCCGCAAGGCCTGCAATATCTTGCCGGGCAAGGCGCCGACATAGGTGCGACGGTGGCCGCGAATCTCGGCTTCGTCACGCACGCCGCCCAGGGAGAGGCGCACGAACTCGCGGTCCATGGCCCGGGCCACGGACTTGGCGATGGACGTCTTGCCCACGCCGGGAGGACCGACCAGACAGAGGATGGGCCCCTTCATGGTCTCCACCAGCGACTGCACGGCAAGGTATTCGAGGATGCGCTTCTTGGGCTTGTCCAGGCCGTAGTGGTCCTCGTCCAGGATAGCACGGGCCCGAGGCACCTCGATGGTGGTCTCCTTGAGCTTGCCCCAGGGCAGATCGAGCACCCAGTCCACATAGTTGCGCACCACGGTATATTCCGCCGAGGAGGGCTGCATGGTCCGGAGTTTCTTGATCTCCTTCTTGACCCGCTCCCGGTTCTCGTCGGTCATGATCTTTTCGTCCAGCTGTGCCTCAAGCTCGGCAGCCTCGGCCACAGGGTCATCCTCGCGCCCCATCTCCTTGTTGATGGCCTTGACCTGTTCGTTCAGGTAGTAGTCACGCTGGTTCTTCTCCATCTGGTCCTTGACGCGACCCTTGACCCGCTTCTCAATGTCCGCGATCTCGATCTCGCTCAGGAGCAGCCCGTAGACCTTCTCCAGGCGTCGATTGGTGTCCGCGACCTCGAGGACTTCCTGCTTGGCATTAAAGTCCACCTTGAGGTGGGGCATGACCGAGTCGGCCAGTTTGCCGGGCTCGGAGATGGAGTTGATGGCCAGGATCGCCTCAGGGGCGATCTTCTTATTCACCTTGCCATATTCCTCCAGCGCCTCCTTCACGGAACGCACCAGGGCATTGGCTTCGGAACCCACGGCTTCTGCCTCGGGCACGCGGGAGACCCGCGCCATGAGATAGGCATCGTCTCCTTCGGTGTTCAGGGAGGCGCCAGGCTTCCAGGTGGCACGGTAAAGGCCCTCGAAAAGCACCTTGATGGTCCCGTCCGGGAGCCTGAGCATCTGAAGAATCTTGGAAACCGTTCCAAGCTCGAACAAATCCTCCTGTTCCGGCTTCTCCTTTTCAGGGGAGCGCTGGGTGACCAGGAAAATTTTCTTGTCATGGTTGCCTAGCGCGTTCTCGATGGCTTTCACCGAGGCTTCGCGGCCCACGAACAAGGGGACGATGGAACGCGGAAACATCACCACTTCCCGAAGACTCATCATCGGAAGGGCAAAAGGATCGCTTTTGGAATCGGGGTTGTCGAAACCGAATGTCGGCATCTTTCCTCCGGTTGCTGGCTATTGGGAACTGTCCGGTCGATCAATGCCGACCAGCTCAGGGATTCCTAAAGTAATGCCGCCCAGGGGGATGTCAATCCCGACGACTCAATTCATGGTCTGGCACTTGGGCCGCGTGTGCGGTAGCCTTAAAGTGCCTCAAAGTGTCTTGCGACGAGGTGATAAGCGCTTCTGGTGCTAGGCGCTTCGAGCTTCCTGATGATAGATGAGCAGCGGTTCCCTGCCCTTCTCCACCACTGCCTTGTTGATCACACATTCCTTGACGCCAACCTGCGACGGCAGTTGGTACATGATCTCAAGCATGATGTTTTCCATGACATTGCGCAATCCGCGTGCCCCAGTCTTGCGCTCGACCGCGCGAACCGCGATGGCGCGAAGGGCATTGTCCGTGAACCTGAGGCCCACCTTGTCCAGTTCGAAAAGCTTGTGGTACTGCTTGACCAGGGCGTTCTTGGGTTCGATCAGGATGCGCACCAGGTCATCCTCGGACAGTTCTTCCAGGGCGGTCATGATCGGGATGCGGCCCACAAATTCGGGAATGAGCCCGAACTTGATCAAGTCCGTGGGTTCGGCCTTGGCAAAGACCTGGCCGATGGTCAGATCCTTCTTCTTCTCCACCTTGCCGCCAAAGCCCATGGAACCGCCGCTGGTGCGCCGCTCGATAAGCGATTCCAGACCGATGAAAGCTCCACCCAGGATGAACAGGATGTTCGAGGTATCCATGCGGATGAACTCCTGCTGTGGGTGCTTGCGTCCACCCTTGGGGGGGATATTGGCCTCGGTGCCCTCGATGATCTTGAGAAGGGCTTGCTGCACGCCCTCGCCGGAGACGTCGCGGGTAATAGAAGGCGAGTCGCCCTTCCTGGCGATCTTGTCGATCTCGTCGATGTAGATGATGCCCCGGCTGGCGGCGTCGATGTCGTAGTCGGCATTCTG
>JAHJKV010000405.1 GCA_018822065.1 Pseudomonadota bacterium | reverse complement strand
TCTCGCCAATCCAGTATCTCTGATGCAAAGCGACGTTGTTCCATTCCCGCCGAATGGTTCTTGAAACTCTACCGCAGTCACGGGCTTGACCCTGACTGGCTGTCAGACGGAGTCGAACCGGTTTACGTCAATTCCAGCAAGGGAAAAATCCCGGCTGACGTCATCCTCCGCGAAACTCCGGCCCCGTATGGCAAGCCTCATTCCCGTGGACGTGCCGTTCCGGTTTCCTCCATGTCCGGCACCGATGTCGGCTCCAAGACCTGGGAGCCGCAACCAATGGAAGAACTTTCCATTCCCGAATCCTTTTACCGGGAAAGTCTCCAGGTTATCCGGGTGGACAATCGCTCCATGGAACCGCTAATTGTCCGCGACGCATTTGTTGGCATCGACACCAAACAGAAACAGCATCCCGACGGCGACCTTTGCGCCGTTTACTTCCCCCATCAAGGACTCATGTTGCGCCGCGTCTATTTCCAAAACGAGCAGTTCCTGCTTCGTGCGGAAAACAAGGAACACACGGACATCACCGTTCCAGCTGCCGAGATGGAATCCTGCCTCCTTGGCCGGATCATCTGGGTCATCCAGAACTTCGCCCCTCTTTGATTCTGACGAATCCGCATTGCAAAGGGCCGCATCACGCGGCCCTTTTTTTATAGGCAAACAACAACACCGGGAGAAACCCGGCGAGCAATGTCCTTTAGACTTATCTCATTAACTCGATCGTGATGCTTCCTGTCGCCGCAAGTGTCCCAACAGTTCAACGGCTTCCGCAGGGGGCTGGACTTCCAGTCGACGGTATTGTCGCCCATCGTTTGTCCGGGAAACAAGAGCCCGGTCCACCATTTCCCGTCGCAGCAGCGCATAATCCCCGAACAAGTGCTGCCCATCGAGCAGGTCGTTCATCTGCCGTTCCGACAAGGTTGCTCTGGCTGGGATTCGTGACCACATAACCCAGAGACAGATCATGCGCTGGGCGAACTTTTTCGGCCAGCGGATCAGTCTGCCTTGGTCGTCAAAGAAGCGCAAAAGCCGTTTCACAAGCTGAAAATCGACTTCCGGGGCCGGGCTTTTTACGCTGGACAAGGTCCTTTGGGCTTCCTGCTGGGCTCGAAAATGCTGAAAGTTGCGGTAACCTCCTGCCTTGGTCAGCAGGTTCAGCATTTCAAGGTGACTGGGAAGACGCTCCAGGCCATCCAGCTGACGGCGCAGGGTGCGGGCGAACACAGAAATCTCGCTAACGTAAAAAGACAATGGGGTTTTGGACATGACTTATCCTCGCTCTCGCGCCTACCAAGACAATGGACTGCCGGTGGTCGCCGACTTCCGACTCGGCACGGGGATAAGGTGTCGATTGGAAAGTATGAATGGCAGGTTTAGCTCCCCTGTGCAGGGGCGGCGACGCCTCGGTGAACTGCCGACCAGGAGTATGACTAGCGCAAAATTACATCCTCTGCAACGAATCTGATCCTTGGTACGCATCGGACAGAAACATTTGGCTGGCAGGATTGTTTTGCCGTCCGAACCTCCACCGCTTGACTCCGCCTGAGAGTGGCTCTACTTTCTGGACCTCGCCAAAGATGATATGCTTGGGCGCAGAAACGGGAGTATGAAATGTCGCAACATCCAGAACGAACCAAAAAGATTACCGCGCCGGACATCCTGGCCGCCAAGGGAAAGCGCAAGCTGGCCATGATGACCGCCTATGATTATCCCTCCGGCCTTCTTGCAGACCAGGCAGGCATGGACATGGTCCTGGTGGGCGATTCCCTGGCCATGGTGGTCCTCGGCCACATGGACACCCTCTCGGTCACCCTGGACGAAATGATACACCACACACGGGCCACGGCTCGTGGGGTGACGAATGCCCTGGTGGTGGGTGATCTTCCCTTTGGCTCTTACCAGGCCAGCGTGGAGCAGGCCGTTCGGACCTCCAGCCGTTTTCTCGCCGAGGGCGGAGCCCGTGCAGTGAAACTGGAAGGCGGCAGCGCCTTTGCCCCGCATATCCGGGCCATGGTCCAGGCCGGCATCCCGGTCATCGGGCACATCGGCCTCACCCCGCAGCATATCGCCACCCTGGGAGGCTTTCGCTATCAGGGCAAGACCGCAGAGGCCATCCTGGCCCTCATCGATGACGCCCTGGCCCTGGTGGAGGCTGGTATCTTCGCCCTGGTTCTGGAGGCCATGCCTGCCGAGGCGGCCAAGGCCATCACCGAAGCCGTGCCAGTGCCCACCATCGGTATCGGGGCCGGACCGGAAGCCGATGGACAGGTGCTGGTCTACCACGACGTCCTCGGCCTCTTCGAGCGGTTCACCCCTCGTTTTGTCAAGCAATATGCTGCTCTTGGCGAGGCAGCACTAGCTGCACTTTCCGCCTATGCCAGCGAAGTCCGCAATGGGAGCTTTCCATCCGAGGAGCACACCACCCACCTGTCGAAAGAAGAAGCTGAGAAACTGCACCAATTGCAGAACCGATGATGACGCACCAGTGCCACGCCCCCTCACGCGCCAGCTCTGGTTTCTGGTGGAAAACGGCATGGCTCTGCTATGTCGGCCTCGTGCTCTACCTGGCCCTCGGCCCGACCACGAATTCAAGCACCATCCCTCAGTTGGACAAGGTCAAACATCTGTGCGCCTTCCTGGTGCTGATGCTCGTCTTTCCCTGGATAGTTCAGCGCGGCCGACTGCTCAGACCGCTGGCCGTAGCCCTGGTCCTGGGCGTGGGGATTGAAGTGGCGCAATACCTTTTTCCACAGTGGAACCGACAGGCGGAACTTCTTGATCTGGTTGCTGACCTGATCGGCACCGGAATCGGCCTCATCTTCCGGCTTCGCCTTGGGCGGAGGTACGCATGACACCTGCACCAGAAGCCCTTTCCCTGATCCTGCTCTGGAAGGGACTCGGCCTGCCCCTGATCCGTCTCACCGGCTACATCAGCCTGGGGCTCTTTGTGGGCAACCTGATCGAAACCCTCAACTGGACCCACGCCATGTCCAGAGTGGCCGCTCCCCTGGCCCGCATGGGTCGTCTCAAGGATATTGCCGGAGCCAGCTTCGCCACGGCCTTCTTCTCCGGCGTGACCGCCAACATCATGCTCGCCGAGGCCTATGAACAGGACAAACTCTCAACCCGGGAAGTCGTCTTTGCCAACCTGTTCAACTCAATGCCCACTTACTTCCTTCATCTGCCAACCATTTTCATGATCGCAGCTCCGTTCATCGGCTACGTAGCTGCGATCTACGTAGGGCTGACCGCTTTCGCGGCAATACTGCGAACGGGCTTCATCGTGCTCTTGGGCCACCTGATGCTTCCGCCCATTCCCGAGGGCTGCATCCCCTGCCAGTTGCAAGATGCCCCTGATGGCAACCGCTTCGATGCGGCGCTACGCAAAACCTGGAGCCGCTTCCTGCAGCGGCTCCCCCGCATCATGAAGGTGACGATCCCCATCTACTGTCTTTTCTTTTTCCTCAAGCACTACGGAATATTCACCTGGATTGAAGAATCCATGGCCGCCAAGGCCCAACTGCTGGTCTGGCTGCCCCCGGAGGCCATCACCATCGTGGTATTCCACATGGTCTCGGAATTTACCGCTGGTCTTGCCGTGGCGGGTTCCCTCATCTCTGACGGCAGCCTGACTGGCCAACAGATCGTCCTGGCGCTGCTGGCAGGAAATATCCTCTCCTCGCCCATGCGTGCCATCCGTCACCAGTTCCCCTATTATGCCGGAATATTCCGCCCCGCACTGGCTGCACGCCTCATCATCTACAATCAACTTCTGAGGGCCACCTCCATTCTCATCGTGACCCTGGGGTATTGGCTGCTCGCCTGATGCACATCTGCACCATGTCTGCACAATACAGTTGCCAACGTGCATTCATTTGCACAAAACCATCCTCATCACCACATTAGAAAATCATAACAAACTTAAACTA